>JBJTKE010000291.1:0-23540 GCA_046096285.1 Chloroflexota bacterium | reverse complement strand
ACCATCCTCGTGACCCCGGAGAACGTCGCCGAACTGGAAGCGACCCTGTCCGACACCGTCTTCCCGGTCGAGGGCGGCGCCGAGGCCACCCCGAGCGCGCAAACGCGGGATTACGCGCTCGGGGTGGCCTCGGCGCCGCCCTCGACCGGGAAGACGGTGTCGGACAGGGTCGCTTCCAGTTCGGCGACGTTCTCCGGGGTCACGAGGATGGTCGGGACCTCGGTCTCCTTCTCGACCTCCTCACCGCGCAGGTGCTTGAGCCCGACTTCCATGGAAAGGCGGCCCATCAGCACCGGTTGCTGCATGGCGGCGGCGGCGAGCTTGCCGTCCTTGATCAGCTGCACCGACTCCGGGCTGCCGTCGAAGGAGGCGAAGGCGACCGTCTCGGCCTTGCCGGACTCCTCGATCGCGGTCAGCGCCCCGAGGGCCGCCTCGTCGTGCTGGGTGAAGAAGCCGCAGATGTCCGGGTTGGCGCTGAGCAGGTCGGAGGCCTGGGCCTGCGCCTCGACGCGGGTGTAGTCCTCGGACTGGAGGAACTGGACGATCTTGCCGCCCGCCTCCTCGATCGCCCGGGTGATGCCCTTGGTCCGGTTCTGCCCGTTGAGCCGCGCCTGGGAGATGGTGATCATGGCGATGTCCGCGTTGGCGCAGCCATTCGCCTTCATCTTCGCCACCAGTTCCTGGCCGGACTCGTAGGCGCCCTTCTCATTGGACGAGATGACGAAGGAAACGTACTCGCCCTCGTCGGTGCCGATGTCGGCGATGACGACCGGGACGTTGTTCTCCTGGGCGAGTTCGAGCACCGTCGGCGCGGAGGAGCTGTCGGTCGGGGAGATGATGATCAGGTTGACGCCGGCGGTGATGGCGTCCTGCGCGTTCTGGAGCTGGGTGCCGGCATCGTTGCGGGAGTCGTAGTCGGTGACCGTGATCTTCGCGCCGGTGGCAGCCGCGTCCTTCTCGGCCTGCTGCTTGATGCCATCGGAGAGGTACTTCCAGAACGGCACGTTCAGGCCCGGCGTCAGGTAGGCGACCTGGTACTCCTCGGCGGCGCGGGTGGCCGCGGTCAGCGACCCGGCGGCGGGCAGCGAGATGCCGAGCGCGGCGGCGAGTTTCATCGCGTCGCGGCGGCTGATCTTCCCCTGGTTGAGCGCGCGCACCAACCCGGACGAGGGCATGGACATGGACATGGCACTTCCTCCTGTGCGGGGCGGCCAGCCGTTCGCGGCCGCGGCAGGCCGGCGGCGGCCCACGGAACACCACATCCCGCATCCGCCGCGGCGACGGTACTGTAGCAATCCCGCCGCAATCACGCTGCCGGCCCCGCGAACCGCGCCCGCTCAAGGGGGCGCGGTTCCCGGCCAACCATGCGCGATCCAGCGGGCGCCGCGGGCGCCGCGCCATCCCGGCACGGGCTAGGCGGTGTAGACGCACAGGTTGTTGACGCAGTTCCGGGTCGGGAAGGAGGACCGGGCAGGGCAGTCGGACGCCTGCGAACACACCACATTGCCAGAGACACAGGTGGATGCGTTGGGCCCATTGACCTCGCACTGGCTCCCGGCCGGCACGTTCAGGCAGATGGTGTCGGCTGCGCAGTCCTGGTCCGAGGTGCACGAATTGGCGATGATTTGGGAGGTGATTGCCACCGGATACCCGGTGGCGGACACGGCGCACGCCATTCCCTCGCCGAACAGGTAGAAGTTGGTGCCGGCGCAGGTGTCGGTCTGGGACGTGCAGGTCTGGACGGGAATGAGATTTCCGCAAACCCATCCGGCGGGCGAGCAAAAGGCGCCCACGCATTCGGTCGAGGGGGGGGGCGCCGTCCCGTCGCACGTCGCTCCTGTGTTCTTCAGGCAGTAGAAGTTTGGGACATCCCCTAGGGTGAACTGCTGGCAGGCTGCGCCATCGGCGCAGCAATTCGCGGCCGGGTCGCAGGCTTCGCCAACCGGCAGGCACACCAGCGGCTGACAAAGCTTGTTGAGGCACGTGTTGGCGCCGCAACATCTCTGTGCGGTCGTGCACTTCTCCCCGGCCCGGATGCAGCGGCACCGTCCCTTGCCGTCCCGGTTGGCAGCGGCCAGGCTCGTGTCGCACTTGCCGGTGCAACAGTCGCTGTTCCTCGTGCAAACGTTGGCCTTGCGGCTGCCGTCGCCGCACGGACCCTCGGGCCGGGCGGGTCGCTAGCGGCGGGCGCCGGCGCCCGCCGCCCCAACCGCGGCGCCGAGCATTGCCGCAAGCGTCGCCACCCCGGACCGCCGCGTGATCGCCGCGCCAAGCACCCGGGCTGCTTCGTCGAACCTGGCCTCGTCCACGGGTCCTCCTTCGCCTGGTGGCAGCGGATTGTCGCGGCGTCGCCGCCAGCACGCCACGAACGCTCCCCAAATCATCGACCGCGCTGCGCCACACCATCAATACATGAGTGCGTGACCAATGTCCTCATTCTCCGCTGACCGATCCCGGCGGGGTGGCCGCGCCAACAGGAAACCCCGTCTGGCGAGCCGCGCGCCGTGCCGCGTCCGGACCGTTCCCGGCGTGGACGGGCATCCGCGGCGGGCGGAATCCGGCACGGACTGTCGATGCGGCGACCGCCATGCTGCGTTGCGCGCCGGATCGAGCCCCGGGAAACCACGGCAGCGGCTCCCGGGTTGTCCCGGGAGCCGCGAGATCGATCCACCGTCCAGGCGCTGGCGCGGAGAGCGCCGATCCCTGCTACGCGTACTGGCAATACCCGGTCGGGCAACTGGCCGTGAGCGCCGCCTTCACCGGGCAATCGGAGCTCTGCGTGCAAAAGAAGAATCCGGTGACGCAGGTGTTTCCGGCCGGTATGTTAAACGTCGCCGTGCACTGGCTGTTCTGCGGCACATGCACGCAGACTTCGTTATACGCACAATCCGTGTCAGCCGCGCAGGAACTGCCAAAATCCCCTGGAACCATGGTAGCCGCGCGACCACTCACGGACACGCCGCACAAGTACATCGGCAACAGGACATAAACACTCGTCCCAGCGCACGTGTCGGTCTGGGCCGTGCACGCCTGTTCGAAAAAGAAATCGCCACACACCTCGCCAATGGGCCAACACCAGCCTCCATGGCAGTCCAGAACGGGAAACTCGCCAGGCGTGCATCTCGCGCCGTTATTCAGCGAACAGAAGGTCCCGACGACCGAGAAGTCCTGCATCGACTGGGAGTATTCCTGGCAGGTTCCCGCCTCGCACTTGTCCACCCCGGCCACGCAGGGCGTGCCGACCGGCAACAGCGGACCGCCGCAGACATTGCCGCCGCCGCAGGGCTGGCCGTCGCAGCAATCCGCGTCGACGGCGCAGGCCGCCCCCGCGGGCGCGCAGGCTGGCGGCGGCGGTCCGCACCGCTTGTCCGTGCAGACGTTCTTCCCGCAGCAGGTCTGCTCCGGCGTGCACTTCTCGCCCCAGCGGACGCACCGGCACCGGCCCTTGCCGTCCCTGTTGGTCAGGCTCAGGCTCTTGTCGCAGTTGCCGGTGCAGCACTGGCTGTCCTTCGTGCAGACGTTGTCCTTGCGGCTGCCGTCGCCGCAGGGGCCCTCCGGCCGGGCGGGCTTCCGCCTCCGGGCCCCGGCTCGCTCCGCGGCGGCGGCGCCCAGCAACGCCGCGAGCGCCGCCACGCCGGACCTCCGCGAGATCGCGGCGCCCAGCGCACGGGAAGCATCATCGAATCGGGTGTCGTCCACTGGTCCTCCCTCGCCGCGCGGCTTCCGGTCCGGCGCTCCTCCCCCGAGGATGCCGCCACGCCCGCCAATAACTAAGTCTACGATAAACTCTGTCCGTACACAATATCACGGAAATTGGTCCGGATTTGTTTCGCTCAACTCGCGCTCGGTGAATGGGCTTCGCGCTACCCGAAACTCATGTCGGGTGGCCTCACCCCGCTGTCCGGCAAGGCGCGGAGGATCCGCGCTGCCCGGCAGCCGGCCGGCCAGTTCGCGGGCGGCCAGCCCGACCCGCGCCCGGTAACCCGGCCCCCCAGCGGTGGCGGCCGGAGCGCCTCCGGGTGGCCCACCTCGCCAGCTGGTTTTTGGCGCGCGCCGGAGCCGCGCAGGCGAGGTCGCGGTGGAGGGCACTCTCATCGGGGCAGAAGCGGCCTGGCAGGGCTCCATGCCGCCACCCGCCGGGGCGGAGGACGGTGAGGCCCGGACGCTCCCGGGCCAAAGCCCCGCGAGGAGCGTGTCCGGAACCGGGCCGCGCAAGCCCGAACGCCGCCGCTCGCGTCACCGCGCCACGAACCGTCACCCGCTACCGCGCCGACTCGTCCGGCAACCCCTCGGCGCGCGCCAAACGCGACTCCACGCCCGCCTGCTCGGCGATGTGGCTCGCGATCTGGACCGCCGGGCGCCGCCCGCCCAGCGAGCATCCCGGCATCGGAATCCGGAGGGAGCGAGCGAAACCAGACGACAGCGGAGCCGCAATCGGCGGCGGCAGGATCGGGTATAAGGGCGCGAGCGTGGCGCCCCGGGTCCGCAACGCGATGAGCGATGAGCGGCGTGGCGGCCATCATCGGCCCGGGCATGCTGCGGGCGGGGAAAACCATCGCCGGCGCAATCGTCGATCTCCGCGAGCGCCCGGGGGAACGGGCGAGGGCGAGGGCCGGATTCGCGGAGCGCACCGGCGGCGGCGCTGGCGGCTCGCCGCTGCTGGCCGCCCGGTTCTTCCCGTCGATCGATCTCAGCTGGCCGGAGCGCATCGCCATCACCCGCGGCGTCGACCGCGCGACCCCGGAGCAGGTGCCGTGAAGGACTACCGCAGGACCAGTTTCTGGCTCGAGACCGCCGGGGACCTCACCCCCCGGCCGCCCCTCGACGGCTCGGTCGACGTCGACGTCGCCATCCTCGGCGCGGGCTTCAGCGGCCTGTGGACGGCCTACTACCTGCAGGAGCGGGATCCCGCCCTCCGGATCGCGCTGGTGGAGCGCGAGATCGCCGGGTTCGGCGCGTCCGGCCGCAACGGCGGCTGGTGCACGCCGGGCTTCCCGGTCTCCGGCGAGGTGCTGGCAGAGCGCTTCGGCCTCGACGCCGCCCACCGGCTCGAACAGGCCATGTTCGACGCGGTGGACGAGGTCGGCCGGGTCATCCAGGCCGAGGGCATCGATGCGCAGTATCTCAAGCGTGGATCGCTGCGCCTCGCCCGCGGCAAGCACCAGGCGCCCGCGATCGACGGCTACCATGCCACGATGAACCGCCTCGGGCTCGGCCACTACTTCCAGCGGCTCGACGCCGGGGAGACCGCCGCCCGGGTCCGCGTGACCAACGTCGTCGGCTCCCTGTTCAACCACCAGTGCGCGGTGATCCACCCGGCGCGGCTGGTGCGCGGGCTGGCGCAGGTCGTCGAGCGCCGCGGCGCGACGATCTTCGAGCAGACCGGGGTCACGTCCTTCGTGCCCGGTCCCAACCCGCGGCTGTCAACCGCGCGCGGCGACGTCCGCGCGAAGGCCATCGTGCTGGCCGGCGAGGCCTGGCTTTCGCAGTTGCCGGGCAAGCGGCGCGCCATCCTGCCGCTCTACTCGCTGATCGTGCTCACCGAGCCCCTCTCCCCGGAAGAGTGGGAACAGATCGGCTGGCAGAACCGCGAACTGATCGCCTCCTGCCGCTACTCGGTGGACTACCTGCAGCGCACCGCCGACGGCAGGATCATGTTCGGCGGGCGGGGCGCTCCGTACCGGATGAACTCGCAGATCACCGAGGACCTCGACCGCCACGAACCGACCCACGCCATGCTGCGCGACCTCGCGCGGCAGTGGTTCCCGGCGGCGAAGGACGTCCGCTTCACCCACGCCTGGGGCGGCCCGCTCGGCATGCCCCGCGACTGGATGCCGACGACCTCCTGGGACCCCCGCTCCGGGGTCGGCGCGGTCCACGGCTACACCGGGCAGGGGGTGGCCACCAGCAACCTCTTCGGCCGGATCATGGCCGATCTGGTCACCGGCACGGCGTCGGACCTGACGAAGCTGCCGACGGTCAACCACCGCTCCCCGGAGTGGGAGCCGGAGCCGTTCCGCTTCCTCGGCATCCGCTACGTGCAGGAGGGCATGATGAACCTGGACCGCGCCGCCGAATCCACCGGCCAGCCGCCGACCGGCAAGACGCTGGTGGAGCGCCTCGGCCGCCACTGACCGGGCGCCGCCCGCCGGGATGAGTGGTGCGGTCCGCCACTGCCGGCGATTGCCGGAGGGCCGGCGGGCACGCCCGGCGGGGCGTGCGCGACCGGGCGACGGCGCGGGCCGGCATCCATCGAACCGGGACGTGAATCGATCAGCCGCGGTTGCGGGAGAGCCGCTCGATCAGCACCGAGAGGATGATCACCACGCCAACCGCGGTGCCCTGCCAGAAGGCGTTGACCCGCAGCAGGTTCAGGCCGTTGTTGAGGATGCCGATCAGGAAGACGCCGATCAGCGTGCCCACCAGCGTCCCCTTGCCGCCGAACAGGCTGGTGCCGCCGATGACGACCGCGGCGATGGTCCGCAACTCGAAGCCGGTGCCGGTGTCCGGGTCGATCGCGCCGAGCTTGCCGGAGAGGATGATGGCCGCGATCGCGCACAGCAGCCCGGTGATGGCGTAGGGGATCGTCTTGTAGAGCCGGACGTTGACGCCGGAGAGCCGGGCCGCCTCCTCGTTGCTGCCGATGGCGTAGATGAACCGGCCGGGCTTGGTCCGGGTCAGGAAAATGTGCCCGAGCACGAAGGCCAGGATGAAGGTCAGCAGGTAGAGCGGGATGCCGAACAGTTCGCCCTTGCCCCACAGGCGGTAGCCGTCCGGCAGCCCGACGATGGACTTGGCGTCGGAGATCACGTAGGTCAGCGAGTTGGTGATCGACATCATGCCGAGGGTGACGATGAAGGCGGCAAGTTTGCCGTAGGAAACGATCAGGCCGTTGGCCAGCCCGACCAGCAGGCCGATCAGCAGCGTGGCGACGATGCCGAGGACCACGTTCTCCGCGCCGCCGCGGGTCATCAGCAACCCGCCCGCCATCGCCGAGAACGCGACGATGCCGCCGACCGAGAGGTCGATGCCGCCGGTCAGGATCACCAGCGTCTGCCCGACCGCGATGATGCCGAGCGCCGCCACCTGCCAGAGCACGTTTCGCAGGTTGCCGGCGGTCAGGAAGTTCGGCGCGGCGACGGTCAGGATCACGCACAGCAGCAGCAAGGCGGCGAACATCGCCGTCTCGACGCGATATTCCTGGAGGAAGCGGGAGGCGGGAGAAATCCCGCTCCTGCCGGGGGAGCCGGGCGCGTTGCTGGCGGCGGACGGTGCAGTCATGCGGGAACCCTCCTCGCCTCGGCGGCCTGTCCGGGCGGCATCTTCGCATACCGGCGGCGTCAGTCCGCCGCCGGGGCATCCTGGACGGCGGCGGCGAGGATCGCTTCCTCGGTCATCGTCGCGTGCGGCAGTTCGGCCACGATCGCGCCGTTGCGCATCACCAGCACGCGGTCGGTGAGCGCCAGGATCTCCGGCAACTCGGACGAGACGAGCAGCACCGCCTTGCCGCTGGCGGCGAGGCGGTCGATCAGCTTGTACAGCTCGAACTTGGTGCCGATGTCGATGCCGCGGGTCGGCTCGTCGAGCACGAGGATCTCGGGGTCGATGGCCAGCCACTTGGCGAGCACGATCTTCTGCTGGTTGCCGCCGGAGAGGCTGCCCGCCGGCTTCCAGGTGAGCGGGGCCTTCACCTGCAGGTCGGCGACCAGTTGCCGCACCTTCTCCCGGTCCCGCCGGGGCCGCAGCCAGAACCCGCCGTTGGCGGCGAGATCGGCCAGCAGCATGTTCTGCTCGATCGGCTGGTCGATCAGCAAGCCCTGCGCCTTGCGGTCCTCCGGCACCAGCGCGGCGCGCTCCATGATGGCCTGCCGCGGGGAGCGCAGCAGCCCCACCTTGCCGCGCACGGTCACCTCGCCGCTGTCGGCGCGGTCCGCCCCGGAGACGGCCCGCACCAGTTCGGTCCGCCCCGCGCCGACGAGCCCGGCGATGCCGACGATCTCGCCCCGGCGCACCGAGAAGGAGGCGTCGCGGACCTGCCGCCCGCGGGTGAGGTGACGCACCTCCAGCATCGGTTCGCCCGGCTCCCCGCGGCGCCGGATGGCGAAGATGTCCCCGAGGTCACGCCCGACCATCGCCCGGATCAGTTCGGCCTGGCTGGTCTTCGCGGTCACGAAGGAACCGGAGTTCGCGCCGTCGCGGTAGACGGTGATGCGGTCGCTGAGGGCGAAGACCTCCTCGAGGCGATGGGTGACGATGAGAAACGAGGCTCCCTGCGACTTGAGCCTGCGGATCAGCCCGAAGAGGACGTCGACCTCGTGCGGGCTGAGGGTGGCGGTCGGCTCGTCGAGGATGAACAGGCGGGCGTCGAGGGAGAGGGCGCGCAGGATCTCCACCATCTGCTGCTCGGCCACGGTGAGATCGGAGATCTTGCGGTCGGGATCGACCGGCATGTCCCAGCCCAGGCGATCGAAGAGGGCGCGCGTGCGCTGGCGGATGGAACGGCGGTTGAGCCACCAGCCGCCGCGGTAGGCCTCCCGCTGGGCGAGGAAGATGTTCTCCGCCACCGAGAGGTCGGGGATCAGGCTCAACTCCTGGAGCACGATGGTGATGCCGGCGGCCATCGCATCGCGGGTGTCGCGGAAGGCGGCGGGCTGGCCCATCCATTCGATCGTGCCGGAATCGGCCTGCTGGACCCCGGCGATGATCTTGGCGAGGGTCGATTTGCCGGCGCCGTTCTCGCCCATCAGGGCGTGCACCTCGCCGGGCATGATCTCCAGGTCGACCCCGCGCAGGGCCTGGATGCCGCCGAAGTGCCTGGCGATGCTGGAGGCCCGCAGCAGGGGCGCGCCCGGGACCGGACCGGAGGAAGCATCCATGAGCGATCTCTCCCGCGCGGCAGCCGCCGCGCCCGTGGATCGTCATGCTACCCGTTCCGGCCAGCCAGCGGAACCCGGCTCCGGGGATATGCCGCGACGGTGCGGCACGGCGGCCGCCCGGAGCGGATGTGGCCTCAGCCGCGGGGATCGCCGAGACGCTCGATCAGCAGCGCCCGGGCCTCGGCCGGGGAGGCGGCGATGGCCGAGCACAGGGCGATGGCGTCGGGCTTCGGCGGGTAGGTCGGGTTCGGCAGGCCGATGACGGTCAGGCCGGCGGCGGCGGCCCGGATGCCGTTGCTCGAGTCCTCGACGCCGGCGCAGGCGCGCGGGTCGAGACCCAGGCGGCGGGCCGCCTCCTCGTACACGTCGGGCGAGGGCTTGCCCCGCGCGACCTCCTCGCTGGAGACCCACGCCGAGAAATGGGGCATCAGCCCGGTCGCCTCCAGCACCGCGCCGATCAGCCGCCGCGGCGCGGACGACGCCACCGCCACCGGACCGCGGGCCGCCGCCGCCTGCACCATCTCGTCGGACCCGGGCAACATCTCGATGTGCCCCGCGTGGAGGGCGGCGATCATCCGGTCGATCACCTCGTTGGCGACGTTCACCGGATCATCCCGGCTGATCCGGGCGGCGAGATAGCCCGACCACTCGGGCACGCTCATGCCCTGGCAGGTGAGCGTGTCCTCGGGCCGCCATGCGTAGCCGTGGGCGGCGGCCACGGCGTGCCAGTTCTCTTCCCAGAGGTGCTCGGACTCGACCAGCACTCCGTCCATGTCGAACACGGTGCCGGCGAGGGTCGCGCGGCCGGCCGTTCCTGCCATCGTTCGTACTCCCGTTCAGTTCATGCGGCGGGGCGCGGGATCGCGCCGCGGCGCCGCGTCAGTCGCCGCCGCCCATCGGGGCGATCTCGAAGGGGGTGCGGGCGTCGCGCAATTCGCGCAGGCCGTCCTCGCCGACCCCTGAATCCACCACCACCAGGTCGAAGTCCGAGAGCGGCGCCACCCGGTGCAGCGCCGTCTTGCCGAGTTTGCCGTGGTCGATCAGCAGCACCTTGCGCGTCGAGGAGCGGAGCATGGCCCGCATCACGGCGACGATCTCCTGCTCCTGGTGGTAGGCATAGCCGCCGGAGACGGCGGAGACGGAGATGAAGCAGATATCGGCCCGGAGCGAGGCGATCGCGCTCTCGCAGAGGATGCCGGCGAAGGAGTCGTGGGTGGGCAGGTACTCGCCGCCGAGGGCGATCAGGCGGATGTGCTCGCGCCCCTTGAGCGCCTCGATGGCCGGCAGGAAACTGGCGATCACGGTGAGGGGGGCCAGGCCCGGGAGGCGCTCGACCAGCGGCAGCAGGGTAGTGGCGTCGGAGAGCATCACCGACTGGCCGCTCTCGATCAGCCCGAGGGCGTGGCGGGAGATGGCCTGCTTCTCGGCCAGCATTGCGCTGGCGCGGTAGAGGACGCTGCTCTCGAACAGGCTCGACGGCTGGGCGGTGGCGCCGCCGCGGGTCTTGCGCAGGATGCCGCGGGCCTCGAGTTCGTCGAGGTCGCGGTGGATGGTCATCAGGCTGACCCCGAAGGCGGCGGCGAGATCGCGGGCGATCACCACGTCCTGGGAGAGCACGGCGGCGGCGATGCGGTCGCGCCGGTCCTCCGGCGACAGGTCGAGGCGTGGCCGGGCGGCGCCGCTGCTGCGCGCGCCGTTACCGTTGCCGTTGCCGTTGCCGTCGCCCGTTCCGTTTCCCGTTCCGTTGCCGATCCCGTGGTCGGCGACGCCTGGCGTCATCGTGGCTCTCCGGTTCGCGGCGCGAGATATCAACGCCCGAACGCCGTGAACTTCACATCTCTCGCCGTTTCCTGAGCCTGATCATAGCATCCGGCGGCGGGTCCCGGCAGCCTGCCCCGGGTGAACGCGGCGGAATCGGGCGGTGTTGCGCGGTCCGGCGATGGTTGGTAGCATGTTATCGTCACACGCTGGGCGTGATGAAGGGCCGGTCCCCGGCATGGGCGGGGCGGGTCCGCGCGTCGCATAGCCGAGCGACCAGGGAGGTCGCGGCAGGAACAGAAGGGAGAACGGTTCATGTCCAGGTCCAATCGTCCGCTGTGGATGGACGCGCTGACGGCGCGCCGCTCGCGCCGCGGCATCATCGGTACGGCGGCGGGCTTCGGGGCGGCGGCGTTCGCCAGCAAGTTGCCGCTGGGCCCGGTGGCCGCCGCGCAGGACAGCGCGGCCGCCGACATCACCGGCGAGTTCAACTGGAAGCGCGAGGACGGCAAGACGATCAAGGCCCTCCTCAACGTGCACCCCTACACCGACGCGCTGAAGGCCAATCTGGAGACCTTCACCGCGCTGACCGGGATCACGGTCGAGTACGACGAGTTCCCGGAGAACAACTACTTCGACAAGCTGACGGTGGACCTGCAGTCCGGCCAGGGCACCTACGACGTGTTCATGCTCGGCGCCTACATGGTCTGGCAGTACGGCCCTCCGGGCTGGCTCGAGGACATGAAGCCGTGGATCGAGAACCCCTCGGCGACCAACCCGGAGTACGCCTGGGAGGACATCTACGAGAACCTGCGGGTCGCTGACAACTGGTCGCTGGTGGTGGGCGAGCCGCTCGGCGGCGGCGGCCAGTACGCGCTGCCGTGGGGCTTCGAGGCCAACACGATCATCTACAACACCGAGGTCTTCGACAAGCTCGGCCTCGTGCCGGCGGAGACGATGGACGACCTCGTCACCCTCGCCGCGACGCTGACCGAGAAGGCCCCGGGCGCCGGCTTCGCCGACATGTACGGCATCGCCACCCGCGGCTCCCGCCAGTGGGCGACCATCCACCCGGGCTTCATGACCCAGTACTCCCGCGAGGGCGGCAAGGACTTCGAGCTCCAGGGCGAGGCCCTTGCCCCGGTGATGAACTCCGACGTCTCCGTCGCCTTCCACGAGAAGTGGGCGAAGATGATGAAGGAGTCTGGCCCGGCCAACTGGACCAACTACTTCTGGTACGAGGTCGGCACCGACCTCGGCGCCGGCAAGGCCGCCATGATCTACGACGCCGACATCCTCGGCTACTTCCAGAACCAGCCGGGCGGCAGCGCCAACGCCGGCAAGTTCGCCTGGCACCCCGGCCCCAAGGGCCCGGACGGCTCCCTGCTGACCAACCAGTGGATCTGGTCCCTCGGCATGAACGCCAAGTCGCAGAACAAGAGCGCGGCCTGGCTGTTCCTGCAGTGGGCGACCGGCGCCGAGCACCTGACCAAGGCCGCCATCGAGGGCAACATGGTCAACCCGGTCCGCGCCTCGGTGGTCGAGAACGCCGACTTCCAGGCGAAGATGGCCTCCAACACGAACTACCTGGAGACCCTCAACGCCATTCTCCCGGACACCAAGATCCTCTTCACCCCGCAGCCGGCCTTCTTCGACGCCACCACCCTCTGGGCGGGCGCGCTGCAGGAGATCTACGGCGGCGCCGGCGCCAAGGAGACCCTCGACTCCCTCGTCGAGGAAATCACCTCCGCGACCGAGTAACGCTTCCGGGCCGGGCGATGCCGCACGGCATCGCCCGGCCGCCTGCCGCGGTCCGGCCCGTCCGGGCCGCGGCGTCTTCTTCCCGCGGCGGCCGCCTCCCGCGGCGCTGGCCTCCCGGGTTCCCGGCCCATCGACCCTGACCGATCGAGGCTTCGCCGATGAGCGTCGCATCCGCCAATCCGCCCGGCGGCTCGCAGGACGGATATGTTTCCCCGGCCCGCCGCGCCTGGCGGCCCTACCTGCTGGTCCTGCCCGCCCTGCTGCTGACCATCGGCATCCTTTACCCATTCGTGCAGGGCGTCATCTACTCGCTGCAGAACCTCAAGGCCACCCGGCCCAATCCCCAGTTCGTCGGTCTTCGCAACTACGAGCGCATCCTCACCGACGACAACTTCTGGCACGCCGCCTGGGTCACCGCCAAGTTCGCCATCGGCGCCACCGCGGTGGAAACGCTGCTGGGGGTGGGGGTCGCCCTGCTGCTGTCCCGCAACACCCGGACCAGCAACGTCTTCGAGCGCTTCCTGATCCTGCCGCTCATGATCGCGCCGATCATCGCCACGATCATGTGGCGGCTGATGATGCAGCCCTCGGTCGGCATCCTGAACTACATCCTGAAGCCGGTCGGCCTCGGCGGCATCGCCTGGACCGATTCCCCGGCGATGGCCATGTTCAGCGTGATCCTGATCGACGTCTGGATCTACACCCCTTTCGTCGCGCTGCTGGTGCTGGCGGGCCTGCGCTCGCTGCCCCGCGCGCCCTACGAGGCCGCCGCCGTCGAGGGCGCCGGTCCGTGGTTCACCTTCCGCAACCTCACCCTGCCGATGCTCGCGCCCTACATCCTGGTCGCGGTCATCTTCCGGTTCATGGACTCGCTCAAGGTCTTCGACGTGATCTGGGGCCTCACCCAGGGCGGCCCCGGCGACGCCCTCGTCGCCATCCAGCCCAAGGCCTACATGGAGGCCATCTCCTTCAGCAACTTCTCGATCGGCCAGACCTACATGGTCATCCTCTGGGCCATCGTCTACCTCACGACCCGCCTGCTCATCTCGGTGCTGGGCCGCGCCCAGGCCCGCGCCGCCGGAGTGTAATCATGGCGTCCGACCCCACCCCCCAGGTCCACCAGCAGGCCATCCCGGAGGCGCAGGGCATGGCGGTCGCCGCCAGCGGCCCCGCCGCCGACCCGGACGCCCGGCCGCGCTCCCTCGGCGGCATCGGCCTCGACCTCCTGACCATCGCCTACTTCCTCTTCGCCCTCTTCCCCATCGTCTGGATCTTCCTGCTCTCGCTCAAGTCGCAGGACCAGTTGTTCACCACCTACTTCCGCTTCGATCCCACCATCGAGTCCTACCGGGCGGTGCTCGGTCTCTCCAGCACCACCGAGTCGGTGCCGTTCATGCGCTACTTCCTGAACAGCCTGATCGCGTCGTTCGGCGCGGTGGCCGTCTCCCTGCTGGTGGGGGTGCCGGCCGCCTACGCCTTCGCCCGCTACCAGTTCAAGGGCGCCAACGACATGCTCTTCACCCTGCTGTCGTTCCGCTTCGCGCCGGAACTGATGGTCATCATCCCGGTCTACGTGATCTATCAGAAACTCGGGCTGTTCGACCGCCATCTCGGGCTGATCTGGGTCTACCAGCTGATCACCCTGCCGCTGATCGTCTGGATCCTTCGCAGCTATTTCCAGGACCTCACCCCGGAACTCGAGCAATCGGCCATGCTCGACGGCTACAACCGCTGGCAGGCGCTGGTGAAAGTGGTGCTGCCGCTGGTCAAGCCGGGGCTGGCGGCGGCGGCCCTGCTGGCGTTCATCTTCGCCTGGAACTCCTTCATCTTCCCGTTCATTCTCACCGGCTCCAACGCGCAGACCGTCACCGTCGGCGCGCTGGCCTTCATGGGCGGCGCCAAGCCCCGCTACAACGTGACCGCCGCGGCGGCGCTGATTTCGCTCATCCCGCCGCTGCTGCTGGCGCTGTCGATCCAGCGCTACCTCGTCCGCGGCCTCACCTTCGGCGCGGTCAAGGGCTAGGAGATCATCGATGGCGACGCTGGCCCTGAAGGGCGTCCGCAAGGAGTACGGGAGGTCGGTGGTGGCCCTGCAGGGGCTCGACCTAGACATCCGCGACGGCGAGTTCTTCGTCCTGCTCGGGCCATCCGGCGCCGGCAAGACGACCACCCTGAAGTGCATCGCCGGTCTCGAGCAGCCCACCGCGGGCCACGTCGAGATCGGCGGCCTCGACATGCGGGACATCGAGCCGAACGCCCGCAAGGTGGCGATGGCCTTCGAGAACTACGCCCTCTACCCGCAGGAAACGGTCTACGACAACATCGCCTTCCCGCTCCGCTCGAAGCGCTACTACCGGGAGCCCGGCGAGGCCCAGTCGATCATCGAGCGGGTCACCACCACCCTCGGCATCAACCATCTGCTGCAGCGGCTGCCGCGCGAGCTTTCCGGCGGCCAGAAGCAGCGCGTGGCGCTGGCCCGCGTGCTGGTGCGCCCCGCCGACGTGCTCCTGCTCGACGAGCCGCTCTCCCACCTCGACGCCAAGCTGCGCGCCGCCATGCGCGCCGAGCTGAAGTCGCTGGGCGAGTTGCAGTCCACCACCAGCCTGTATGTGACCCACGATTACCTCGAGGCGCTCGCGCTCGGCGACCGCATCGCCGTCCTGAATCAGGGCGAACTGCTGCAGGTGGGCGACCGCGAGGAGATCTGGCAGCGGCCGGTGAACACCTTCGTGGCGCAGGCCTTCGGCCAGCCGCAGATCAACCTCGTGGCGGGCGAGGCCGTTGCCGGCCACGACGGCACGCGCTTCCGCGGCGCGGGCGGCGCGGTCGACCTGCCGCTCGGGCGCTTCGACGCCGCCCCGGGGCGGCAGGTGATCGCCGGCATGCGCCCGCGCGACCTGCTGATGGGCGAGCGGCCGGGCATGGCCCACGTCCGCGGCGCGGTCTACGTCACCGAGCCGCTCGGACGGCAGCAGGAAGTCACGGTGGAGATCAGCGGCGAGCAGATCGCCGTCATCACCCCGCTTTCGGGACTGAACATCGGCGACCGCGTGACGGTCTCGGTCCCGGTCAACCGCATCCTGCTGTTCGACGCCGGGACCGGCCAGCGCATCGCCGCGGCGGACGAAACGGCGGGCGGACGAGACGGCGCCAGCGCCGCGATGGAGGTCACTCATGGCTGATGGGCGCACCGCCCGCGCCGGCAAGCGGCTGGTGCTCGACAAGCTGGAAAAGCGCTTCCAGCGCAAGGGCCAGCAGCAGGTGATCGCCGTCAACGGCATCGACCTGACCGTGAACGAGGGGGAACTGCTCGGCCTGCTCGGGCCGTCCGGCTGCGGCAAGTCCACCACCCTGCGCATGATTGCCGGGCTGGAGGAACCCACGGCGGGAGATATCCGCATCGGCGAGCGCAGCATCGTCGGGTCGCCGCCGCATGTGCGGAACGTGGCCGTCGCTTTCGAGAACTACGCCCTCTACCCGCCGCTCACCGTGCGGGAGAACATCGCCTTCGGGCTGCGCGCCCGCAAGGAGCGCGACGCGGACCAGCGCGCGCGCGAGGTCGCCGAGCGGCTCGGCATCACCCACCTGCTGGACCGCAAGCCCGGCGGCCTCTCCTCCGGGCAGAAGCAGGCGGTGAGCCTCGCCCGGGCCATCGTCCGCGAACCGGACGTGCTGCTGCTGGACGAGCCGCTTTCCCACCTCGACGCCGCCGAGCGCGACTCCACCCGGCGCGAACTCAAGCGCCTGCAGCGGGAGACCGGCTACACCACCGTGCTGGTCACCCACGACCAGCAGGAGGCCCTCTCGCTGGCCGACCGCATCGCGGTGATGAACGCCGGCGTCTTCCAGCAGGTGGGAACCGCCGCCGAGGTCTACGACCGGCCGGCCAACCTGTTCGTGGCCGACTTCGTGGGCGAGCCGCGGATGAACCTCGTCACCGGCACGGCCGTCGCGACTCCCGGCGGGGTGCGCATTCACCTCTCGCCCGAGGCCGCGCTCGATCTCGCCGGCGACCTCGGCGCGCAGACCCGCGAGGTCACCCTCGGCATCCGCCCGCAGGACCTGCGGATCGTGCGCGCGGACGAGCCGGGCGCGCTCCCCGCCACGGTCTTCGCCTACGAACCGCTGCAGGAGGTCGGCCGGCTGACGGTGACCCTGCCGGGGGTCGCCAACCGGGTGGTGGTGGAGACGCATCACGACTTCCACGCGAACGGCGGCGACCGGGTCGGGCTGTCGTTCACCCCGGAACGGACCCACCTGTTCGACAACGCCACCGGAGCGCGCATCGAATGGCTCGCACGATGACGAGGAGCGGCGTCGCCACCCTCGTGGCAGGGGACAACTTCGTGACCAACGGCCTGCTGCTCGCGGCGCTGCGCGAGGAGTGCGGCGGCGCGCTCGCCATCCGCGAGCACATGTTCGGCTGGCCCAACGTGCCGTTCGGTCCGGTGGCCGAGGTGAAGGAGGCGTCGGGCAGCGAGGAGGAAATGCTCCGGTTGCTGCCCGGCATCGAGGTCGTGGTCTCCGAGATGGCGCCGATGACCCGCCGGGTGATCGAGGCCGCGGACGCCCTGAAACTGATCGTGATTTGCCGGGGCGGCCCGGTCAACGTCAACATCGAGGCCGCCACCGAGCGCGGCATCCCGGTCTGCTTCTCGCCCGCGCGCAACGCGAGCGCCACCGCCGAGTACACCATCGGCCTGCTGCTCGCCGCCATGCGCCGCCTCGCCGAGGGCCACCGCGACCTCAAGGCGGGCGTCTGGCGGGGCGATTTCTATGCCTACGAGGACGCAGGCTCGGAGATCGAGGGCAAGACCATCGGGCTCGTCGGGTTCGGCGCCGTCGGCAGCCGGGTGGCGCGGGTGCTGCGGGCCTTCGGGGCCGAGGTGCTGGTCGCCGATCCCTACGTGAAGCCGGAGCAGGTCGAGGAGGTCGGCGCGACGATCTGCACGCTCGAGGACCTGCTGCCCCGCGCCCACGCGATCAGCCTGCACGCGCGGCTCACCCCCGAGACCCATCACCTCATCGGCCGGGCGGAGATCGCCCGGTTGCCACGCGGCGCGGTGCTCGTCAACAGCGCGCGCGGCGGCCTGCTGGACTACGACGCCGTCTGCGACGCGCTCGCATCCGGCCACCTGCGGGCCGCCGCGTTCGATGTCTACGACCCGGAACCGCCGCCCGCCGGTTCGCGCCTGTTCACCGCCCCAAACGTGACGCTCTCGCCCCACATAGCCGGGGCGAGCCGCGAGACGGCCGAGCGCGCCGCGGTCATCGCGGCGCAGGAAGTCGCGCGCTACGTGCGCGGCGAGCGGCCGGTCAACGTGTCGAACCCGTCGGTGTTCGGATAGGGAGCAGGGCCGGCAACCGCAACGAGAACGCGGCCCCGGCTCACCCGCCGGGGCCGCGTTGGTTTTGCGGACAATCGGCGGGGGCCCGGTGGCGGTCAGCCGCGCGGGCCGCAGGAGCAGCGGCCATCCTCGCCGACGGCGCCGGTGCAGCACTGGGCGGCGCGGGCGGCGGGCAGGCCCTCCGGCCGGCACCGCCAGAGATGGCTCCAGGAACCGCGGCCGTCGTCGCGGCAGGGGCGGGGGTCCGGCGCCTCGATCACCGCGGTGGCGGCCAGACCGCGCGCGGCCATTGCATCGGCCAACGCGGCGTCAATCCAGTCGGTTTCCGGCGATTCGGCGGCAGCCTCCTCCAGCAGGCGGATGGCTCGCCACAGTCCGCCGCGGACACCGCGTCCCCGCCGGCCCCGGGCCGGCTGTGCATCATCGCTCGTCATCGCCACGTCCTTCGCGCCTGCGGTTCGGCGCGAACTCCCGCACCCGGGGAAGCGGGGACCCCCTGGTCCGTACATATGGTACGTACGGTATTGAATCACGTTTCGCGCAATCCGTGAAGCCCCCGCGCGACACCGCGCCACGCGCCCCCCGGGCCGCCGCCGATTCGGCCACAATAGCGGGGTGCGACAGGGTCCCGGCGCCGCCGGGTTGCGGGGAGCGCGAGTCATGCTGATCGGTCTCGATGCCGGCACGTCGGTCGTCAAGGCGGTCGCCTTCTCGGAGGAGGGCGAGGTGCTGCGGGTGGCGTCCCGCCCCACCACCACCCTGACGCCCGCCCCGGGCCGCACCGAACAGGACCCCGAGGAGGTCATCGCCGCCGTTGCCGCCACCCTGCGCGAGGTCGCCGCCGGGGAAACTCCCCGGCTGATCGGCATCACCGCCCAGGGCGACGGCGTCTGGCTGATGGACGCCGACGGCCGCCCGGTGCGCCCGGCCATCCTCTGGTCCGACGCCCGGGCCGCCGCCATCGTGGAGCGCTGGATGGCCGACGGCACCGCCGTCGCCGCCTTCCGCCGCGGCGGCAACATGCTCTTCCCGGGCGCCGCCGCGCCGACGCTGGCCTACCTCGCCGCCGAAGACCCCGGCGCCCTCGCCGGAGCCGCCACCGCCGGCTACTGCAAGGACCTGATCGTGCAGCGGCTGACGGGAGCCCGCGCCACCGACGTCTCCGACGCCTCGCTGCCCTTCTTCGACCACCACGCCCGGCGCTACGACCCGGAATTGCTCGCCATGTACGGGGTTTCCGGGATGGCGGATCTGCTTGCCCCGGTGGATCCCGTGCCCGGCCCGCTCCGCCCGCTGACCCGGGCCGGAGCGGCGCTGACGGGCCTGCCGGCGGGAACTCCCATCCACGCCGGCCCGTTCGATCTCTGCGCCACCACCATCGGGGCCGGGATGAACCGCCCCGGCGACGGCCTGGTGATCGTCGGCACCACGCTTGGCTGCGGCGTGATCGTGGACCAGGTCGAAACCGGCGGCGTGCCCGCCGGGATGCTGCTCGCCCTCCACCAGCCGGACCGCTGGGTGCGGGTGATGCCGGCCATGGTCGGCACTCCCTCGCTGGAGTGGGCGCTGGCGCTGACCGGCATCGCCCGCGACGGCCTCGACGCGGCGCTGGCCGCCACCGGCCCCGGCGCGGATGGCCTGCTCTGCCTGCCGCTCCTCTCCGCCGCCGGCGAGCGGGCCCCGTTCGTCGATCCCGCCGCCCGCGGGCAGTTCATCGGCGTCAGCCTGGAAACCACTGGCCAGCATCTGCTGCGGGCCGTCTGCGAGGGCATTGCGTACGCCGCCCGGCACTGCCTCGACCTGGCTGGCCTCGCACCGGACGGCGCGATCTACATGACCGGCGGCGGCATGAAATCGGCGGGCTGGCGGCAGATCCTGGCCGATGTGCTGGGCAAGCCGCTGCTCCTCGCCCGCCAGCCCGAGGTCGGCGCGCGCGGCGCCGCGATGGCCGCCCTCGACGCCGCCGGCATCCCCTACGACCGGCCGGCATGGACTCGGCCCGACGGTGAAATCGCCCCCGATCCGGCCCGCGCCGCCTTCTACGACGCCGGATATGCCGCCTACCGCGCCGCGCTCGAGCGCGCCTCCGGCCACTGGTCGGGACCGCGATGGACCAGCGCATGATCTCCAGCTACAGCCAGGCGCTCCAGCCCTGGCAGAACTTCTACATCCTCACCGGCACCGTGGCGGCAACGCTGATGGGACTCCTGTTCGTCTCGATGTCGCTCAACCCTGGGATCATGAAGGCGAGCGGCCAGTATCACCTGCGGGCCTGGGCCGGGTTGACGATGATGAATCTCATCGCGCTGCTGCTGCTCTCCCTGACCTGCATGTTGCCCGATCTTGACGTGCCTGCCTTCTCGCTGGCGCTGCTTTTCATCGGGCTGCAGGGAACGATCCGCGGCATCCGACGCATCCTCTTCGCCACCAGCGATCCATCGGAATCGTGGGATTTGCCGCACATCGCGGTCCGGTTCATGATGCCGCTGGTGTCCTACCTGATCATGATGTACGTGGGCGCCGAGGTGATGCGCGGGAACTCCCATGCCGTCGATCACCTCGTCTGGGCGGTCTTCCTGCTGGTGATCGGCGGCGCGGGAGCCGCGTGGAATCTCCTGTCCGAACTGGGCGTCGAGCGGAGCGCCGGGCAATGACCGTATCGCGTCCACCCGGGTGGACTGCCGGGAGGATCGGCCGATGGATGCCCCACTCGTCGTGATCGCGATCGCCCCGAACGAAATCGTGGCGCGGTTGTGGGAGGCCGCCCTCGCCGACGAGGGCATCCGCTCGCTGCTGCGGCCGCTCGGGCCGGGCTACGGCGCCTGGGCCTCGGCGGCCACGCTGGAACACGAGATCGCCGTGCTCGCCACCGACGCCGACCGCGCCCGCGAGGTGCTGGCCGCCCTCGACGACGACCCGTAACGCCGTGGCGCGGGCGTCACGCGCCCTCCGACGCGGCCGGCCTCCCCATCGCGGTGGCGAGAAAGCGCCAGAGCAGATCGAGATCGCCGGCGGACTCGCCGGCCGCGGCGACCATCATTGCCGCCTCGGCGCGGTGCTGCGCGCCATGCATGGCGATGTGCAGCAGCATCTGCCACAGCGCGAGCGAAAACGGAGCGCCCCGGAAGTCAGCGGCGTAGACCTGCGCCAGGTCGTCCTCCCCGATTCCGGCAAGGAATCCCCGGGTGGCCGCGTCCACCTCGTTCCACGTCGCAAGCAGCGAGGCCGGGTCCGGGAAGTCCTCCGCAGCGAGCGAAAGCTCCATCGCGGCGGCGGCCGGCAGCGAGCCATCCCACCAGGCAAGCCAGGCGCGCTGCGCGGCGACGAGGTGCACGAGCGTCTCCCGCAGCGTGCGCCCGCCCGAGCCGGGCGCATCCCATGCGGCAGCCCCGGCCCGCTCGGCGGCGGCCAGCACCTGCCGGGTGGCGTCGCCGTTCCAGGCGTAGAGTTCGCGGAGAATGTCGGCGTTCATTCGCTGCCCATCCCGGGAAGGCCGCCTGCGGGCCGCGCGTCGCAGCCGGGTCCGCCCGCCCCCGTCTCGTCCTCCACCCGCCCCACGGGCAGGTTCGGACCCCATCACCGGTTGCCGCTTGGCCAGGAGATCTCGTAGCCGGGACCGCGCCGGGCCAGTTCGATGGCCAGCACGCGGCCGTCGCCGTCCACCTCGGCGCGCACCTGCGCCGCGGCGCTGCGCGAGAGCCCGGCGGCCTCGGACACCGCAAGATAGAACGGCCCGCCAAGCGGGGAATCCCCAAGACCGGGGGCCTCGATCCCCAGCAGCCTGCCGCCCTCGCCGACATCGATCGTGGCCGGCATCTCGATCCAGCGGCCCGATCCTTCGGCGAGTTCGAACAGGAGCACGTTGCGTCCGGGATCGTGCCGCAGGCGCATCAGCGAACCCCGCCGAGAACGGCGGCGCAACGCAGCAGGATGCGGCCGTCGGGATCGGTCCCGGCGGTGACCGGGCCGGCAAGGTCGAGGGGAGGCGGCGGGTCCCAGCCCGGCTCACCGACGAGGTAGCCCCAGGCCGAGTAGCCGCCGTCGTCCGCGGTGAGCATGCCGTCGATGCGGACATGGGCGAACCCCGCGCCGTGGTCATCGAGTTGCCCGAGCGTCTCGGCGGCGATGCGCGCGAAGGTCTCGGCGAGGTCGCCGCCGCGGCCGCGGATCGGCACCGCGGCGGTTCCCTGCCGGGTGGCGTCGAGCGCTGCCGGGTCGTCGCGCAGGGCGAGTGAAATCAGCCCGCGCAGGCCCGCCACGAGGGCATCGAGCGGTTCGCGGCCTGCCGCCACCAGGTCGATGCGGCCGGGACCGGGTGCGGCCTCGGTCCTGAACTCTCCGTGTTCACCCGCGTCGGTCATGCCGTCCTCGCCGTGCCGGGGTCGCCTCGCCCGCGCGGGGGCATGGTACGCTCGCCGCCGCGTCCGCCGCCGGGCCGCGCTGTCGCCCGGCCAACCAACCGGAGCCCGCGTGAACGCCGAGCCGCACCCGTTCGTGGTCACCGTGCTGCGCATCGTCCGCCAGTTCCAGCGCAGCGGGGTGTCGGTGCTGGCCGCCGGCGTGGCCTATCACGCCCTGTTCGCTTTCGTGCCGCTGCTGATCTTCCTGACGGCAATGGTGGGCATCGTCTCCAACGCCATCGGCATCGAGTCGGTGATGGGCACGGTGACCGACTGGCTCTACAACCGCTCCGGGCTGCCAAAGGAGGCCGCCGACGTGCTGCGCGGCCCGCTGGAATCGGTGCTCTCGAGCAAGTCCGGGACCGCGCTCGGTCTCGGCGGCCTGCTCGCGCTCTACGGCGCGCAGAACGGGATCCGCTCCCTGATGCGGGCGCTCAACGTCGCCTACGACGTGGAGGAGGGCCGCAACTGGTTCGCCAAGACGGCCACGTCGGTCGCGCTGACCATCGCCATCGGCGTGGGCCTGCTGGCGGTGGCGATCCTCGTGCTGGCGGGGGGCCGGATCGGCGCGGCCCTGGCGGACCTGCTGCACCTGAGCGGGGAGTTCCGGGCGTTCTGGGGGGTGAGCCGCTGGATCGCCGCGCCCGTGGTGCTGGCGATCGGGCTGGCGGTCCTGTACTGGGCGGGTCCCAACCGCAAGGCGCGGATCGACTGGATCAGCCCCGGGGCCATCCTCGCGGTGCTGCTGTTCGGCGCGGCCACCTGGGGCCTCGGCCTCTACTTCGACTACGCCGCCCGCTATGTCACCGCCTACGGCATGCTCGGCGCGGTCATGGCGTTCGTGTTCTGGCTCTACGTGATGGCGCTGGTCGCCCTGCTCGGCGCGACGGTCAACGCAGTGCTCGACGAGGAACAGGGGATCGCGCCGCAGCCGCGGGTGGCGCCGAAACCGGACGCGGCCTGGATCGGGCTGCCGCTGCCGCCGCCGCTGCCGCCCTCGTCGCCGGCCCCGGGCCCGGCGACCGCGGCGGACGACGCCCCGCCCGGCGGCGAACCAGGCTCCCGCCCCGCGGCCGGGGAGGCGCCCGGCCGCCGCGGCATCACGGAACTCCCGGGGCGGCTGGCCCGCCGCCCCGGCGGCCGGGCGGGCTGATCCCGGCGCGACCCGCGGCCGGCGTCCCGCAGGACGCCGCTCCCTCACCCGGTGGTCCGGGGCGGCTGGAACAATTGTCCGCAGTTGCACGTGAAACCATCGCGTCCGGACGCGGCTTCCGCCCGATCTGCTATGCTGCCGCCCGGTCCCGGTGGTCCACCGGCGGCTTCCCGCCCCAACGCGAAACCTCCCCCGGGAGCCATGCGGTAGGGAGGGCGGGAAGGGAGTGAAAAACGCCGACATG
>JBJTKE010000290.1:0-2985 GCA_046096285.1 Chloroflexota bacterium | reverse complement strand
CCCCCGGCCCCCCCCGGCCCGCCCCCCCCCCCGCGCCCGGCCGCGCGGGCCGGGGTGCCGCGGCCGCCCCCCCCCCCCGCTGCCGGTCAGGCGCAGCCCGCCAGCTCGGAATAGTTCGGGATGCCGATGCCGTTTCCGGTCACCACCACGCCTTTCACGCAGTCGCGCACCAGCACGTTCACCTGCCCGTTGAACAGCGGCAGCCAGGCCACCTCGGTCACCGCGAGTTGCTCGGCCTTGTTGTACAGCTCCGCCCGCTTCGCGAAGTCGCCGATGATGACGTCGGCCTCGTCCGTGAGTTGGTCGAACTCGGCGTTCGAGTACATCAGGTTGTTGTTGCCGGCGCCCGTGTGCAGGAGCAACGACAGCCAGTTCTGCGGATCCGGGTAATCCGCGCCCCAGACGCTGTAGAACGCCTGCAGGCCATTCTGCGGGTCCTGCACGGTGTCGTTCAGCCGCGAGCTGAACGTCGAGAGCTCCAGCGGCTCAAGTTCGACCTTGATGCCGAGGTTCTCCTGCCACATCGACTGCAGCACCGTCACGACCTTCTCGTTGTCGCCCTCCACGCCGTAGGTCAGCTTGAAGCTGAACCCGGCGGGATCGATGCCCGCGTCGGTCAGCAACTGGCTGGCTGCGGCGGGATCGAAGACCAGTTCCTCGATCGGCAGCTCCGAGCCCGGGAAGCCCGCCGGCAGGATGCGCCCGGTCGGATTCACCGTGCCGCCAAGCACCACGTTGGCCAGCGTTTCGCGGTCGATCGCGTGGGCCAGCGCCTGGCGCACCCGCACGTCGTCGAACGGCTTGAGCTTGTTGTTGAACCCCACGTAGCGGTTATTGAAAGCGCTGGCCGACTTGAACTCCGGGCTTCCCTTGACCTCGGCCACCCGCGCCGCGGGCACCGGGTTCTGCTGGCTGCCCATGATGTCCAGCTTCCCGGTCCGGTACAGCTGGTACGCCGTCTCGCTGTCCTGGTTGAGAATCAGGTTCCGCTTGGCGATCTGGTCCGGCGGCTGCCAGTAGTTGGCGTTCGGCGCCAGCACCAGCCCCTGCCCACGGTTCCACGCCTCGAGCGTGAACGGCCCGCTCGTCACCTTCCCGTCGCCGGCCCCGGCGGCGGATGCCGGCGCGATCTTGGCAGGCGCCAGCGAGAGCACGCTCAGGAAGTACGCCGACGGCGCCGTGATGCCGAATTCGACCGTGCGGTCATCGACCGCCTTCACGCCAGACAGCGAGGTCACCACCGGCATTGGCGTCCCGTCCGGCCCCTCGGCCCCGCTCGACGCCATCTCGCTCGCGCCCGCGATCAGCCCCAGGTAGTACGGCCCGGTCCAGGCTCCGGTCGACGGGTCCAGCGCGTGGTTCAGGCTGGCCACCACATCCGCCGACGTGATCGGGCTGCCGTCCGAAAACGTCGCACCCTCCCGCAGCGTGAAGGTGTAGGTCAGGCCGTCCTCGGAGACGGTCCAGCTCTCCGCCAGATCGGGCTCCACCAGCAGATCGGCCGTCAGCCGCACCAGGCCTCAATAGAGCAACCCGACCGCCGTGAAGCCCTGCGCGTCTCTGGCCGTCGCCGGGTCGAGCGAAACGAGATCGCTCACCCCCTCCAACGACCAGTTCAGCGTGGTCTTGCCGTCCTGCGCCGCTGCCGGCGAAGCGGCAAGCCCCCGCGCCAGCAGCAGCGTCGCCACCGGCGCCTGCCACGCAGCGCCCATCACCGAGCGGCGGGTCACCTTCCGCCCCATCGCATCGCCCACCATCGTGCACTCCTTCCGCATTCCGCCGAACCGCGGTCGCCCGGCACTACAGCCGGTCGCCGGGTTTACGTCCGGTTACCGGGTCATTGTGCCATAAGTTGATGGACAACTGCACTATCCGGCGGGCCGGGACCGGGTCCGCCTCCATCCAGCGTATACTTGGCATCTATCCTGCGAAACCCGTCGCGGCACGCCGCGAATTCCCTTCACGAGGAGGTCCCCCATCGTCCGCCCACTCTCCACCCCCCCGCCCCACGAACACGCCCTGCTGGTCGCCGTCGAGCAGCCCGGCCAGGAATGGGCCGCGGCCGACTCTCTCGAGGAACTCGCCCGCCTCGCCGAGACCGTCGATGTCGAAATCGTCGGTTCCATCTCCCAGAAACTGTCCCACCCCGTCGCTGGCACCTACTTCGGCAAGGGCAAGCTCGAGGAAATCCGTGAGCGCCGCGAGGACCTCGAGTACGATGTCGTCATGGTCGACGGCGACCTTTCCCCCGCCCAGCAGCGCAACCTCGAAAAGGCTCTCGACGTCAAGGTGATCGACCGCACCGCCCTCATCCTCGACGTGTTCGCCCGCCGTGCCGCCACCCACGAGGGCCGCCTCCAGGTCGAACTCGCCCAACTCGAGTACCGCCTCCCCCGCCTCACCGGCATGTGGACCCACCTCTCCCGCCAGGGCGTCGGCGGCGTCGGGTTGCGCGGTCCCGGCGAAACCCAGCTCGAAAGCGACCGTCGCGAACTCGGCAAGCGCATCGTCCAGATCAAGCGCGATCTCGGCGAGGTCCATCGCCACCGCACCCTCTACCGCGAGCGCCGCAAGGGCGTTCCCGTTCCCGTCGTCGCCCTCGTCGGCTACACCAACGCCGGCAAGTCCACCCTGCTCAACACCCTCACCGGCGCGACCGTGCTCGCCGAGGACAAGTTGTTCGCCACCCTCGACCCCACCACCCGCCGCGCCGCGCTTCCCGGCGGCCGCGAGGTCCTCTTCACCGACACCGTCGGCTTCATCAACAACCTGCCGACCCTGCTCATCGCCGCCTTCCGCGCCACGCTCGAGGAGATCAACGAGGCCACCGTCCTCCTTCATGTCGTCGACGTCACCCATCCCAACGCCCCCGAGCAGGTGCGAACCGTCATCAAGGTGCTCGAGGAACTCGGCGCGGACGACAAGCCCGTCGTCACCGCCCTCAACAAGGTGGACCTCCTCCTGCCTGACGGCGCGGGTCCGGCC
>JBJTKE010000289.1:0-7236 GCA_046096285.1 Chloroflexota bacterium | reverse complement strand
GGACGTCGGCGGCGGCGAGGGCGGCGTCCACCTCGGCAGCGTCCTTGCCGCAGGTCCAGCGGACCGCGACGTTGTTCGGGGCGTTTTCGTGCAGCTGCGGAGCGCCGGGCAGGGTGGCCTTGTAGGCATCGACGACCGTGCCGAGGTCCTCATAGTCGACGTCGACCGCATCGGCGGCGTCCTTCGCCTGGTAGCGGCTTTCGGCCACGACCACGGCGACGGGATCACCCACCTGGTGGACCTCGCCGATTGCGAGGACCCGGGGAGTGTTCATGTTGTTCTCGCCGCCGGCGGCCGGCCAGGCGCAGGGCAGCGGATTGACCGCGGCGAGATCCTCGCCGGTGAAGACGCCGACCACGCCGGGCATCGAGCGGGCGCGGCTGGCGTCGATGGAGCGGATGCGCGCGTGCCCGTAGGGCGAGCGCACCACGTAGGCATGGGTCATCCCGGTGAGCTTGACGTCATCGAGGAAGTTTCCCGCCCCGGTGATGAGCCTCGGGTCCTCTTTCCGCTTCAGCGGCTGACCGACGAGCTTCTCGGCAACCATCCGTCATCTCCTGTCCCGCCGGGCGCCCGCCTGGGAGCCCGGGAGGGGTCGAACCGCGACGCCGGCCGCGCCCTCGCAGCCAGCCAGGAAGGGCGACCGGCTACGCGCCAGCGCGCCTGATCTCCGCCGCCCGCTGCACGGCGCGGACGATGTTCTGGTACCCGGTGCAGCGGCAGAGGTTGCCCTCGAGCGCGTGCCGGATTTCGTCCTCGCTGGGGTTCGGGTTGCGCTCCAGCAGCGCGTGGGAAGACATGATCATGCCCGGGGTGCAGTAGCCGCACTGGAGCCCGTGCATCTCCCAGAAGCCCTGCTGGACCGGGTCGTACTCGCCGCCGCCGGCGAGGCCCTCGATGGTGGTGACCTCGCCGCCGCTGGCCTGGACGGCGAGGACGGTGCAGGCGCCGCACTGGCTGGTGTCGCAGCCGACGTGGGTGCCGGTCAACCCGAGGTTGTCGCGCAGGAAGTGAACGAGCAGGAGCCGGGGTTCGACCTCGGCCGCGTACTCCACGCCGTTGACCGTGATGCGCACCGGAATGCGCGTCGCCATCGGTACAGGAATCCCCATGTCGACCCGTTCTCCTCCACTAGGCGGCGGCCGTCATCGCCGTCGCAGCCTTCCCGGACCTCTCGGGCCCGGATCTTCGCCGGCCCGTGCTGGCGGCAGGAGCGATCACTCCTGGTCGGCACGCGCAGCGCGCGGAACTCGTCCACCGCACGGCGGCAGTATACCGCCGCGCATTTCACTTGTCGCCGGGGCTACCGAAACCGAAACCGGCGAAGATGCCGCTCCGGATTCGGCAATCCGGGCGCGCCGGGCTTGCCGCAACCGCGGGACATGCTAGCGGCCGGGACCGCCTGCCAGCCAGGGTCCGGCGAGGGCGGCGCGCAGCAGGTCCCAGCTGAACGGCGCTCCGTCGGCGAGGGTGACGCCCGCCTCGGCGAACGGGACGCGCCCCTCGTCGGAGGCGTCCCACAGCCGGGTCGGGAAGTTCTGGAGCATGGCCGGGCCGTCGCCGAGGGCGATCAGCCCGTGGAGCGTGCCGGGCGGCACGGTGAGCAGGTACGGCGCGGGGGCGTCGGCCTCGGCCTGCATCAGCGCCAGCAGCAACCTGCCCTCGGTGGGGGAGCCAGGCCTGGCGTCTGCGACCGCGACGACGATGGTCCCGGCGAGCACGACGAAGCGGTCGGTCTGGCGTTCGTGCACGTGCCAGCGATCCTCGTCGCGAGCGATTCCGGGCCGGGTGACGCTGACGTAGGTCTGGGCGAAGGTCATCTCCGGGCCATACACGCCGTCCCAATCGCTGCGGAGCAACTCCGTGAGGGTGCCGCGCGGGTCGCGGTTGACGGTGAGCGCGCGCAGGCTGACGCCGGGCATCGGGTCGGACGCCAGCGGTCCGCTGACGACGGCCTCCCCGAGCGCCGCCCGGATGCCGGCCAACCGGTTGACGATGCGCATCGACATGGTGCCTCCTTCCGCCAGCCGCGCTCCGCAGGTGGCCTGTGGCGCTCCGGGTTCGGGCGCCGCGCGGGTACTTTAAGATGGCCAGCCAGCGCCGTGCAGGATGGCTGGCGGCGCATTGCGCGGTAGGAGGCCGAACAATGAACTGGACACGGGCGGGACTGGCCGGAGTGGTCGCCGCGGCGGGGCTTGCGGGGGTGGCGCTTTCGATCTCGGCGAGCCAGCCGGACGAGCAGCACCTCGTGCTGCGGCAGCAGCCCCCGGACCTGCACACGATCCTGTTGCAGGAGGGGGATCGGTCGATCGGCGACCTGCTGCTCTTCGACGCGCCGTTCGCGACCGAGGATGGAACCGCCGCGGGCGAACTGACCGGTTCCCTGCTTGTCGTCGATCTGGCCGATCCGGCTGCCGAGGGCGACCTCGCCATGGAGAGCCGGCTGACGAACCTGGTGTTCAGCTTCGGGGAGCGGGGCACGATCGTGGTGGGCGGCGGCGCCGTCTATCCCGCGCTGGAGAAGGAGATCGCGGTCAACGACCCGCAGGTCCGCGCGGTGGTTGGCGGCACCGGGGAGTTCATCGGCGCGAGCGGCGAGGTGACCACAACGCGCGCGGCTGACGGCTCCTACACGCATGACTTCCCGCTGCTCGCCGCCGACTGACCGCCCGCGAGGCCGGAGGCCGCGGACGACGGCGACTCCGTCGGGCCGTAGCGCCCGGGCGGCCGCGGCAGTCCCGGGCGCGCGGGCATGATTGCTGGCGGTCGATCGGCCGGACTGATGCGGCGCCAGCCGCGATTGGAGCTGGAAGTCGTGCCGGCAAGCATCTCCCGGCGGGGCATGGCGGCGGTGGTGGCTGGCCTGGCGGTGGTTGGAGCCGGCCTCGGTCTTGGCGCGGCCGCCGGCTGGGGCGAACCGGCGGTGAGCCGTTTCGCGGTGCGGCAGCCGCCATTCCGGCCGGCTGCTCCCGGGCAGGACGACGGGCCGCCCGCTCCGGGCGATCTGCGGGTGTTCGCGGCCGTCGTGGTGGCGGACGATGGCGCGTTCCCGGGCCTCGTCACCGCGTCGTTGCTGGCGGTCGAGGCTCCGGATGCGCAGGCGGAGGCCGGGCGGGCCGCACGGTCCCGGCTGACCGACCTCGTCTTTGACTTTGACGGCCGGGGCAGCATCGTCGTGGCCGGGGGCGCGGTCTCGCCGGAGAACCCGGACGGCGCTCCCGATCCGATGGCGGAGGCCGTCATCGGCGGGCCGCTGATGCGCCCGATCGTGAAAGGCGCGGGAGAATTCGACGGGGTGCGGGGCCAGGTCGTCTCAACCTTGCAGGCGGATGGGACCTTTATCCACGAGTTCACCATCGAGCGCTGAACGCCGGCGGGATGGGGCGCCGCCGGCGGCGCGGGCGTCAGCCCTGCGCGGGCGGCTCGGCGCTGGCGGCGGCCAATCGCCAGCCGTACTGCTGGTCGTAGTAGGAGCGGAAGCGTTCGTCCTGCTCCCGGATGGCCTGCCACCAGGCGGGATGTTGCACGTACCAGTCGACGGTGTCGTCGAGGGTCTGCTCGAAGGTGCGGGCGCGGGTCCAGCCGAGTTCCCGCTCGATCCGGGCCGGGCTGAGGGAGTAGCGGCGGTCGTGGCCAGGCCGGTCGGGCACGTAGCGGATGAGGGATTCCGGTTTGCCGAGCCGCGCCAGGATGCCACGCACGACCTCGATGTTCGGGCGTTGCTCCCCTGCTCCGACGTTGTAGGCCTCTCCCGCCTCGCCCGTGCGGAGGACGAGGTCGATGGCGGAGGCATGGTCCTCGGCGTGGAGCCAGTCCCGGATTTGCTGGCCGTCCCCGTAGACGGGGAGCGGCAGGTCCGCGAGGGCGTTCGTGACGAACAGCGGGACGAGTTTCTCCGGGTACTGCCGGGGGCCGATGGTGTTGCAGCCACGGGTGGTCACCACGTCGACCCCGTAGGAGACGAAGTAGGCCCGGCACATCAACTCGCCGCCCGCCTTGGCGGCGGCGTAGGGGGAGCGCGGCAGCAGCGGGTCGGTCTCGACCGAGGCGTGGCCGGGTTCGACGTCGCCGTATACCTCGTCGGTGGAAACCTGGAGCATCCGGCGGCCGTGCTTGCGGGCGGCATCGAGCAGGGTCATGACGCCGATGACGTTGGCGCGGGCGAATTCCTCGGGCGCGAGGAGCGAGCGGTCGACGTGGGTTTCCGCCGCGAAGTTGACGATGGCGTCGGCTTTCCCGGCGAGGGCGTCCACGATGGCGGGATCGGCGATGTTGCCCTGCACGAACGAGAGCCGCGGATCGGTGGAAAGGTCGGCAAGATTGGCCAGATTCCCGGCGTAGGTGAGCGCGTCGAGGACGGTCACGGTGTCGCCGGGGTGGTTGGCGAGAACCTGCCGGACGTAGGCCGAGCCGATGAAGCCCGCGCCGCCGGTGACGAGAATGTGCACGTATCGCCCTTTCCGTGGATCGCCGGGCACGGAGCGCCGCCGCCGCGCCGCGGGCATTCTAGTGCGCGGGCAGGCCGAGGTCCCGCGCGAGGCGCGGCACATAGTCGGCGGCGGCCTGCTCCCATGGGCGCAGCACGATGCCGAGCGCGGCGGCGCGGAGATTCCGGAGTTCGCTGTCGGCGGGGCGGGCGGCGGGAAGCGGGTACTTGCGGAGGAACTCGGCGGTCGACGTGGGGGTCACGAGGCCGGGCGGAAAGCCTGCCAACCGGGCGACCTCCCGGGCGAGACCGAAGCGGGTGGCGCGGCCGGCGTTGACGAGGTGGAAGACGCCCGCGCCGCGGGCCGCCACGAGGGCGCCGAGGGCGCCGGCGAGATCTCCGGCGAAGGTGGGTGAACCGGCCTCGTCGTCCACCACCTCGATCGCGCCGCGGGCGGCGAGCACGGCGAGCACCGTGCGCGGGAAGTGCTTGCCGTGTCCGCCGTAGAGCCACGCGGTGCGCGCCACGGCGAAGCCGGGATCGGCGGCGAGGACGGCCAACTCCCCCTCCCGCTTGGTCTGGCCGTAGACAGAGACGGGATCGGCGGGCGCATCCTCGGCGTAGGGCGCGCCGCCGCGGCCCGAGAACACGAAATCGGTGGAAACGGCGACGAGATGAACGCCCGCCTCGCGGCAGGCCGCGGCGAGGGTTCCAGCCGCGTCGGCGTTCATGGCGCGAGCGCCGCCGGGGTCGCGTTCCGCGCCGTCGACGTCGGTCCATGCCGCCGCGTGGATGACGGCGTCCGGCCGGGTGCGGGCGATCAGGGCCGGCGCGGCGCCGGGGAGCGTGAGGTCGGCGGCGATATCGACGCCGGGTCCCTCACGGTGGCCGGCGGCGATCGGTTCGGCGCCCAGTGCGCGAAGCGCGGCGGGAAGGTAGCCGCCGAGTTGGCCGCCCGCCCCGGTGAAGAGGACGCGGCGGCCGGCGAGGGTCCGGGAACCCTCCATCACACGACCGCCACGGAGGAGTGATCGCCAAGCAGCAGGCGGATCGCTTGCGGCTTGAGCGGCGACCGTTCGATGATGACCTCGCGGCCAATCAGCGAATCGGCGATGCGATGGGAGACGTTGCGAATGATCGACCGCTCCAGCACGATGGAATGCTCGATTTCGCACCCGGTCAGGGTGCAGCCGCCGCCGATGGCGGTGAACGGTCCGATGTAGGCGTCGCTGATCACCGCCCCCGCGCCGATGACCGCGGGGCCGCGCACGGTGCTGCCGGAAATGGTGGCTCCCGCCTCGACGACGACCTCGCCGACCAGCGTCGAATCGTGGTCGACGCTGCCGTCGATGCGGCCCTTCAGGGTGGCGAGCACGAGGCGGTTGGCCTCGAGCATGTCGTCTTTCTTGCCGGTGTCCACCCACTGATCGGTGATGAGGGAGGAGCGCACCTCGAAGCCGGCGTCGATCAGGCCCTGGATGGCGTCGGTGATCTCAAGTTCGCCGCGGGCCGATGGGACCAGCCGGGGGGTCACGGCGTGGACCTCCGGGCCGAAGAAATAGACGCCGATGACGGCCAGGTCCGAGATGGGCTCCCGGGGTTTCTCGACCAACCGGACCACGCGGCCGGCGTCGTCGAGGACGGCGACGCCGAAGGCCGCCGGGTCCGGGACATGCTTGAGCAGGATCTGCCCCTCGCAATCGGACTCCGCGAACCGCCGCGCATGGTCGGCGATGCCGCCCATCAGGAAGTTGTCGCCCAGAAACATGCAGAACGGATCGTCGGCGAGATAGTCGCGCGCGGTGATGATGGAGTGGGCGAGGCCGAGGGGCGCGGGCTGCGGGATGTAGGTGACGCGGGCGCCGAACTGCGAACCGTCGCCGACCGCCTCGCGGACCTGGACGCCGGTGTCCCCGGTGATGATCCCGATGTCGGTGATGCCGGCCTCGACGAGTTGCTCGAGGGCGTAGAACAGCACGGGCTTGTTGGCCACGGGAACCAATTGCTTGGCGCCGGTGGCGGTCAGCGGGCGCAGCCGCGAACCCTTGCCTCCGGCGAGGACCAGACCTTTCATCCGACGCATGGGGCGTTGCTCCTGGCCGCGGCGAATGGCGAGCGGCACGAACTCCGGGGCGCAATCCTACCAGCACGCCGCAACCGGGCCGGAGGGCGCCGCCCCGGTGGTACACTCCCCCGCGCCGCCGGGGCCATCCCGGCCGGATGGGGAGCAAGGAAACGCCGCGTGTCGCTCAACAGCATCACCGCCGCCTCACCTGCGGCCGGACGATCTGGCGGGTTCTGGACCTCGCTGCGGAGCTACCCCACGTTCCGGAAGCTGTGGCTGGCCGCGCTGGCCGCCAGCATTGGCCAGTGGATGCAGGCGGTGGCCCTTGGCTGGCTGGCCCTGACCATGACCGATTCCCCCGGCTTCGTCGGCATCGTCTCGTTCATGGCGGGTGCGCCGTTCCTGGTCGTGGCGCCCCTTGGCGGCTCGCTGATCGACCGGGTGGACCGCCGCAAGCTGATGGTGATCTGCCAGTCGGCCGCGCTGGCGGTGGCGTTGGTTATCGCGGCCGACGTCATCGGCGGCTGGGTGCGGCCGTGGCACCTGATCGTGTTCGGGCTGCTCAACGGCAGCCTGCAGGCCTTGCTGAACCCGACCCAGCAGAGCCTGGTGCCGTCGCTGGTCGACCGCCAGGACCTGACCAACGCGATCGGCCTGATGAGCGCCGGGCAGAACATGACGCGGGTGCTGGGGCCGTCGCTGGCGGGGCTGGTGATCGGACTCGTCGGCACCGGAGAGACCTTCC
>JBJTKE010000288.1:0-2327 GCA_046096285.1 Chloroflexota bacterium | reverse complement strand
GTTCTGGACCCCGCCCCGGCGCCCGTCGTCGAGGCCATCCCCACCATCGCGATCACGGTGCAGGTGCGCCGGTTCGACCCGGAGGAGGACGGCAAGCCGTTCTGGCAGGAGTTCCGGCTCGACGTCTACCCCACCGACCGGATCCTGGACGTGCTGCACCAGATCAAGTGGGAGCAGGACGGGTCGCTGACCTTCCGCCGCTCCTGCGGCCACGGCATCTGCGGCTCCGACGCGATGCGGATCAACGGCCGCAACCGACTCGCCTGCAAGGTGCTCATGCAGGACCTCGGGCGGCGCATCACCATCGAACCGCTGATCGGCTTCAAGGTAATCAAGGACATGGTCGTCGACATGGACCAGTTCTTCGGCGCCTACAAGTCGGTAAAGCCCTACCTGATCGCCGACGAGGCCCCTTCGGGGTCCGAGCGGATGCAGTCGCCCGAGCAGCGGGAGCGCTTCGAGGACACCACCAAGTGCATCCTCTGCGCCTCCTGCACGACCGCCTGCCCGATCACCTGGACCAACGAGAGCTTCGTGGGCCCGGCGGCCATCGTGAACGCGCACCGGTTCATCTTCGACAGCCGGGACCAGGGCGGCGCGGAGCGCCTGCGCATCCTCAACACCCAGTCCGGCGTCTGGCGGTGCCGGACGGTGTTCAAGTGCACCGACGCCTGCCCGCGCGGCATCGAGGTCACCAAGGCCATCGAGGAGGTCAAGCGCGCGCTGCTGCTCGAGCAGGTCGTCTAGCCGCCCTCACAATCCACGGCCAGCAGAACGCCCGGCTCGATTTCGAGCCGGGCGTTCATGAGGGTCGTGCACCCACTTTCGATACGAACCCTACAGCTTGGCTGCGTTCGCCTGCTCCGGGCGGGCTTCCCCGCGTCACCCGAGGGATCCGACTTACGGCTGCTACCTTCCGGTCCTGACCGGGTTCACCGTTCCTCGCCGCGCGGGACCGTTCCATCAACGCCGCGTGGCGCCGCCAGTCCTACAGGGCCGCACCTCGAGGGGGAATTCAACCCCGCTAAGGCGGGTTGCGGGTTCAGGGCACCGCCAGCTCCCCGTCTAGCACGACCGAGACCAGTCTACGCCCCGGCGGGGCGCCGGGTCAAAGCGCGCCACTCGCGGCCTCGCGCCTACTGCGGAGGAAGCGGGCCGTCCGCCGGCCATTCGACGGGCTCCGGCCCGGCATCGGACATGTCCGGGTTGTCCTGCAGCCGCCGTAGCACCTCGACGGTGAGATCGGAGCGCACCTGCACCTGGCAGGAGAGCCGCAGGTTGGGATGCCGGTCTTCCATCCGCCCGAGCCGCTCCGCCTCCGCCTCGGTCATCGGCCCGGCGTCGCCGTCCACGATCAGCACCCGGCAGGTGGTGCAGCGGCAGTTGCCGCCGCAGCGGTGCAGGATGTCCACCCCCGCGTCCCTGATGGCGAGCACGAGCCGCTCGCCCTCCTCGCAGGTCGTTTAGCCAATCCCCACCATTTTCACGACAGGCATGGATGCTCCTTTTCCTACGCCGCCTGTGCGGCGCCTCACGCATGGTAGCGAACGCTGCCGACCAGCCGCGACCGGAACCGCTCGGCGAACTCGGCCGCGTGCGGGCCGGTCAGTTGCAGCGCGCCGACGATGCCGCGGCGCGGCGTCCCGGTCACGAACGGGTACAGCAGCCCACTCGTTTCGAACTCCCGCTCGGCGTAGAAGACCTGCTCCGCAATCCGGCCGAAGACCACGTAGGCCAGTCCGTCGGCGGTCATCAGGTCGGGAACCGGCCGGTCCACCCACAGCCGCAACCGGACCTCGTCCTGCTCGATGTCCGGATCGCCCAGCAGGTGTGCGCCGTCGAGACCCTCGAGGATCGACTGCACGTCCAGCGAGAACCGGAGCAGGGCCTCGCGGTCCGTCGCCCAGGCGTCGCCGTAGGTTTGCCGCATGGCGGCGACGAAGACGTCGCGCACCCGATCCCGCGTTCCGGTCATTCGCGCTCCCCGGACGGCGCTCGCCGTCCACCCTCCGTATACTACCGGAGCGGCACATCAGGGGACGTTCCGTGCCGACCGCCGCCGCAGGACCGGCCGCCATGCCCGACATTGAATTGCCGCCGCTCGTCGGCAAGAACGAAATCCGGGCGCGCCAGACGCGCGCCGCCGCCCTCGCCCGCGAGTCGGGATACGACGCCCTGCTGGTCGTCGGCAGGTCCTTTTACGACCGCCCGGGCGATCTCGCCTATCTCTCCGGTCACTTCCCGCCAGTCCCGGCGGCGGTGTTCTCCGGCGGCAACCGGGGGATGGGACACGCGTTCCTGCTCCTGCCCGCCGCGGGCAGCAGATC
>JBJTKE010000287.1:0-14716 GCA_046096285.1 Chloroflexota bacterium | reverse complement strand
GGACCGGAGTGCTTGCGGTGGGCGAGGCGAGCGTGGTGATCTGCGTGGCTTCCCCGCACCGGGGCGAGGCCTTCGCCGCCTGCCAGTACGCCATCGAGCGTCTCAAGGAAATCGTGCCGATCTGGAAGAAGGAGCACTACGCCGATGGCTCGGCGTGGATCGGCAGCGAGGCCGACTATCAGCGGGAAACGGGCCGGTTGCCACGCTGAACGCCCGCGCCGGGCGACCTTTTTGTATTTTTGATCCGGAACTATAATTTGCTTCGCCCGGGCTCCCGGCCCGGGCCATCACGTCAAGGAGGTGACTCGGATGGTCGATACCCTGGAGGCCCGGACCCGGGTCGATCTCAGTCTCACGCCGCGCCGCATGCGGCCGCGGATCGCGGACGATGCGACGCAACTCGTCGGCAACACGCCGCTGGTTTCGCTGTCGCGGTTCGCGCCGAACGCTCCGGCGCGGCTCGTCGGCAAGCTCGAGTCCTACAGCCCCGGCTTTTCGGTGAAGGACCGCATCGGCGTCGCCATGATCGACGACGCGGAGGCGCGCGGCATCATCGAGCCCGGGGTGACCACGATCGTGGAGCCGACCAGCGGGAACACCGGCATCGCGCTGGCGTGGGTTTCGGCCGCTCGCGGCTATCGCCTCATCCTCACCATGCCCGAGAGCATGAGCCTGGAGCGGCGGGTGCTGCTGATCGGCTACGGGGCCGAACTCGTGCTCACTCCGGCCAGCGAGGGGATGGCTGGCGCCGTCCGCCGCGCCGAGCAGATCCTGGCGGAAACACCGAATGCGTGGATGCCCCAGCAGTTCCGCAATCCCGCCAACCCGGAGATCCACCGGCGCACGACCGCCGTCGAGATCTGGGAGGACACGATGGGCGAGGTGGACATCCTCGTGGCGGGCATCGGCACCGGTGGCACCATCACCGGAACCGGGCAGGTGCTGAAGGCGCTGAAGCCGTCGATCCAGGTGGTGGCGGTCGAGCCTGCCGAGTCGCCGCTGCTCGCCGGCGGCCAGGCAGGGCCGCACAAGATCCAGGGCATCGGGGCCAACTTCGTCCCAGACGTGCTCGATCGCGAGGTCTATGACGAGATCGTCCACATCGACGCCGCCACGGCGATCGCGGCGGAGATGGAGTTGATGCGGACCGAAGGGCTGCTCAAGGGCATCTCCTGCGGAGCCTGCGCGGCGGCGGCGCGGCTCGTCGCCTCCCGTCCGGAGAATCGCGGCAAACTCGTCGTGGCGGTCCTGCCGGATACCGGCGAGCGCTACCTCAGCACGGCGGCCTTCGCCGAACTGCGCGAGCGCGCCTCGGCCATGACCGCGCAGGCGAACGGATAGTCCCGGGCGCCGGGCCCGGGCCCGGGCCCGGCGTCGGGGCGCTCAGCGTCGCGCGCCCCACAACGCAGGACATCGAACACGAAGGGCCGGAGTCGATGACTCCGGCCCTCGTTCTTTCCACCCGCGCTCGCGCTTTTCAGGAGCAGCCGAGGCTGTTGCCGCAGTTGAGGCACTTGTAGCAGGCGCCGTTGCGGACCGTGATGTGCCCGCAAACGTCGCAGAACGGGGCGTCGCCCATCATTTCCGACAGGTGAGCGTCGAGCATGTTGAGCGTCGCGGTGTTCTCCAGCAGTGCCGTGACGGTCGTCTCGTGGGCCTCGACATGGTGATGCCCATTGCCGTTGCCGTTGCCGTTCTTCACCGGCCGCGCCGGCGCCGCGACGGCGCGATGCGCCGAAGGCTGGGAGGGAGCGGCAACCGCCACCGGGGGCTGCGCCGCTGCCGCAGGAACGTCGTCGGCTTCCGCGAGCTCCGGGGGCACCTGGGTGAGCTCGGCCCGGTTGAGATACTCGAGGCCCAGCACCCGGAACACGTAGTCGATGATCGAGGTCGCCATCTTGATGTTGGGGTGGCCGGAGACGATCCCCTGCGGTTCGAAGCGGGTAAACGTGAAGGTCTCGACGAACTCCTCCAGCGGAACCCCGTACTGCAGGCCCTTCGAAATGGCGATGGCGAAGCAGTTGATCATCGACCGGAAGGCCGCGCCCTCCTTGTGCATGTCGATGAAGATCTCGCCGAGGGTGCCGTCGTCGTATTCGCCGGTCCGCAGGAACTCATTGTTGCCGGCGACCCGCGCTTCCTGGGTAAAGCCCCGCCTGCGGGCCGGGAGCCTCCTGCGGACAGGAGCGCCCGCCGCCACGGCGAGTGCGGCAGCCGATTCCTCGAGCGTCTGGCCTTCCTCGATCGCGGCGATGGCGGCAGCCACCGCCTCGTCGATGCGCCGTTTGACCTCGGCTTCGCGCTCGGCGTCGCTCTCCACGGCATCCTTCGTCCCGCTGCTGGTCGAGAGCGGCTGGCTCATCTTGGAACCGTCTCGGTAGAGCGCCATCGCCTTGATGCCGTGCCGCCACGACTTGCCATAGGCGTCCATGACATCGTCGATGGTGGCCTCGTTCGGCATGTTGATGGTCTTGGAGATGGCCCCGGAGAGGAAGCTCTGGGCAGCGCTCATCATCAGGATGTGGCCGTCGTGGTGGATGAACCGGGTGCCGGTCTTGCCGCACCGGTTCGCGCAGTCGAAGACCGGCAGATGCTCTGGCCGGAGGTAGGGGGAGCCCTCGACGGTCATCGTGCCGCAGATGTGCTCGTTCGCGGCCTCGATCTGGGCGCGGGTGTAGCCGATGGCGGCGAGCAGGTCGAACCCGGGCTTCGTCGCCGCCTCCATGGAGTGGCCTAGGCGGCGGATGGCGTCCTCGCCGAGCGTCCACGCGTTGAACGCGAACCCGAGTTCGAACACGCCGGGCAGGGCCCGCTCGATGCGGTCCAGATCGGCGCGGTCGAGACCGCGGGCGCCGAGCGACTCGCGATTGATCTCCGGCGCCCCGTCGAGCGTCAGGCTCCCGAGCACGTGGGTCATGATTGCCGCGATCTCGCGCTTGCTGTAGCCGAGGTTGCGCAGGGCGGGTTCGACGCTCTGGTTCGCGATCTTGAAGTAGCCGCCGCCAGCAAGTTTCTTGAACTTGACGAGCGCGAAATCGGGTTCGACGCCGGTGGTGTCGCAGTCCATCAGCAGGCCGATGGTGCCGGTTGGAGCGAGCAGGGTGGTCTGGGCGTTGCGGTAGCCGTGCTGCTCGCCGAGCGCCAGGGCGCGGTCCCAGGAGTCCCTCGCCGTATTCAGGATCGGGGCCGGGGCGGCGTCGCGATTCACGCCCATCGGCAGCACCGACAGGCCCTCGTACTCGCCCGGCGCGGCGTCGCAGGCGGCACGGCGATGGTTGCGGATGACCCGGAGCATCTCGGGGGCGTTGGCGGCGTATCCGGCGAACGGGCCGAGGTGCCCGGCCATCTCGGCCGAGGCTGCGTAGCTCTCACCGGTCATCAGCGCGGTGACCGCGCCGGCGTAGGCCCGGGCCTCGGGAGAGTCGTACGGCATCCCGAGCAGCATGAGCACGGTCCCGAGGTTGGCGTAGCCGAGCCCGAGGGTGCGGAAGTCATAGGAGATGCGGGCGATTTCCTCGCTCGGGAATTGCGCCATGAGGACGCTGATCTCGAGCACGATGGTCCAGATGCGCACCGCGTGCCGGAACGCCGCGACGTCGAACTCGCCGGTCTCGACGTCGAGAAACTTGAGCAGGTTGAGCGAGGCGAGATTGCAGGCGGAGTTGTCGAGGAACATGTATTCGGAGCAGGGATTGCTGCCGTTGATGCGCCCGGACGCCGGGCAGGTGTGCCACTCGTTGATCGTTGTGTCGAACTGCAGGCCAGGGTCGGCGCACTGCCACGCCGCATCCGCGATCCGCCGCCACAGGTCCCGGGCCGACACCGTCTTGCTGACCTGGGAGGGATCGGTCCGCCACCGGAGTTTCCACTCGTCGCCGCGCTCCACGGCCTCAATGAACTCGTTGGAGACACGGACCGAGTTGTTCGAGTTCTGGCCGGAGACGGTAGCGTAGGCCTCGCCGTTGAAGTCGCTGGAATAGCCGGCGGCGATCAACGCCGCCACCTTGCGCTCCTCACCGACCTTCCAGTCAATGAACTGCTCGATGTCGGGGTGATCGACGTCGAGGATCACCATCTTGGCGGCGCGCCGGGTGGTGCCGCCGCTCTTGATGGCGCCCGCGGCCCGGTCGCCGACCCGCAGGAAGCTCATGAGCCCGGAGGACGTGCCCCCGCCGGAAAGCGGCTCGCCCTCGCCGCGGATCGTCGAGAAGTTGGTGCCGGTGCCGGACCCGTACTTGAAGATGCGCGCCTCGCGGACCCAAAGGTCCATGAGGCCGCCCTCCTCGACGAGAGAGTCGTTCACCGATTGGATGAAGCAGGCGTGCGGCTGCGGCCGGGTGTAGGCGTCGGCGCTGTGCTTCATGGCGCCGTCCGCGGGATCCACGTAGAAGTGGCCCTGAGCCGGTCCCGTGATCCCGTAGGCCCAGGCGAGGCCCGTGTTGAACCACTGCGGCGAGTTGGGGGCCGCCATCTGATTCAGGAGCATCCAGGCGAGTTCGTCGTAAAACGCCTCGGCGTCGGCGGGGGAGGCGAAATACCCGTGAGTCTCGCCCCAGTGCCGCCAGCACCCTGCAAGCCGGTGCACGACCTGCCGGGCGGACCGTTCCGGACCCAGGGCCTGATTGCCCTCATCGTCGAGCACCGCATTCCCGTCACGGTCTATCTGCGGCACGCCTGCCTTGCGGAAGTATTTGGAGACCATGATGTCGGAGGCGACCTGCGACCACGACGCCGGAATCTCGGCGTCCGCCATCTCGAAGACGACGGTGCCGTCCGGGTTGGCGATGCGCGACGTGCGCTGTGACCACTCTATCCCGTCGTACGGGGACGACCCCGCCCGGGTGAAGAGGCGCTCGACCTCGAGGCCTGCCCGCTTTGGCGTCCGTGCCTGCTTTGCCATCCCGTTCCGCTCCCGTCCCGACCAAACTTCCACAGATCTGCGCGATCCGCCCCCCCGGGCTGAATCAACTGCGACGCCGAAGCCGGAGGTCCGATGAACGGACCCTGATGTGACTCATGGAGCCGACACCACCCGGGGCTTCCGGAGTCTGGGCTTGCTTGCCGGCGGGGCCCCGCAGGGCCGCGTATTCGCCATTCCCGTGCCACGCGGACCACCGGCAACGCAAGCGGCAGTATACCGATCCTTGAAATCCCTACAAGATGTGCCAGTGAGTCACGGCTACGCAGATGGTGCCCGCGCACAATTTCCGGGGTCCATCACGGTTTGCAGCCGGGCGGACCAGGCGAAACCGAGGTGTCCGCTGCCCGCCACGCCAGCGAGGATGCCGCCGGGCTCGCGCGCTCCCGACCCAAATCCTCCCAGTTTCCGCCCGATCCCGCCCGCCTCAGGGCACGGAGCATCGGCCTGCCGAGCGCCGCAACGAGCACCCCGTTCGCGACCGCGCGCATCAGGTCATGTGGCAGCGACGTGACCAGGTAGTAGTCGGCGTAGCGATGCAGATTTTCCGCAAAACCGGCGTCCGGGCTCCAGTACAGCCCCCCGTCGAGTCCCCCGGGGGCGAGAAACGGCCAGGCGTAGAGGTTGAGCAAAGCCCCGTAGACCAGCCCCCAGCCGAACGCCAGCGCGGCGAGCGCTCGAAGGCCCACCCGCGGGCCGAGCAACCGCACCGCCAGACCCGCCGATGCGCCCACCCAACCCGCCGCGAGCGCCTGGTAGGGAAGCCAGGGACCGATGCCTCCGGTCAGCACCGCCGACAGCATCATCGCGGCCACGCCCAGGAGGTAACCAAACCCGGGGCCGAAGGCTGCCCCGGCGATCACAATCGGCGCGAACATCAGCGATGCCCCGCCGATGCTCGGAACGAGCCGCAGCAATGCGACCAACGCGGCCAATGAGGCGAGGAGGGCGACAGCGCGGGAGGAGGAGACCCGTCCCGGTCCCGGTCCCGGTCCGCCGACGGTGGCGGCGACGGCGGCGGCGGCCACCCCGGCGAGCAGGATCGACGCTTCGGCGGAGCGGGGCGCCCCATCGCGCGCTCCCGCGGCCACCAGCGCCGGCAAGACGAACGGGTAGAAGAACGCGAACAACCCGGCCGCGGTCGCCACCGCAGCGGCGGCCGCCGCCGACCTGGACCAGTTGCCCGCTGATGAACGCATGGAACCTTCCCGCGCTACGCCGTCCCAGTCGCTACTATACGCCTCGTCGGCCGCGCGAATGCGCGCCGGACACCCGGCGCAGGCAGTGCGTGGAGGTTCGATTGGCCCGTGGCTGAAGTCACCCTGGCCGACTTCATCGCCTGGGAGCCCTCGCTCCGTCTCCTGTCGTCCCCGGGCGAAACTGCCCTGGATCGACCGGTTGGCTGGGTGGTCACGGCGCGCGCGGGAGTTCCCATGCTGCCCCCGTTGCGCGGAGGGGAACTGGTCGTCCTGCCCGAGGGCGTGCTCGCGGACCTCTCCGAACCGCTCGCGGAGGTGCTCGGCAGCCTCAGGGAGGCAGGGGTTGCGGCGGCGATTGTGGTTGAAGGCCGGACCCAGCGTCTTTCCGCTCCCATGCCGGTGCTGGCCGCGTCCGGCGCCGCCGCGGCCGGGGAGATCGAAAGCGCGCTCAACCGGTCGCTGACCGAACTCCGCGGCGAACTCTATCGCGCCGGGGCGGAGCTCGGCCGCGTGGTCTCCCGACTTACCGCCGCCGGCGCATCCCCGGAGGAACTCGTGCAAGCCGCCGGAGCGGCGCCGGGGCTTGGCCTTGCGCTGGTTTCCGGCGCCGGGGCCGCCAGCCCTCCTCCCGGCGGACTGCTGCTGCCGGTCCGGCCGGGCCTGGCGCTGGCGGCGTGGCCGGAGCGGCCACGCGACCGCGCGCTTGCCTCGGTGGCGCTCGAGACGCTGGCCGGCCCGATCCAGGAGGCGTTGCGCCGCGCCGAGGACGTGCGGCCGCGCGGGCCGGCGCGGGCCGCCGCCATCCGCGACCTGCTCCTGTCCGATCCCGGCGCCGGCGCTCTCGCTTCCGCGGAGGCACGCCGTCTGGGACTCGACGCCGACGGGGACTACCGGGCGGCCGCGATCCTCGACGGCGAGGTGCGGGACCTCGAGGCTGCGTTCGGCCGGACCGCCACGGTGCACGATGCCGGCGAGGCGGGCCCGATGCGGCTGGCATTGCTCGAATGGGAGCCAGCATCGCCGCTCGCGGCGCTCGCTCCCGTCACGGCTGCGCTGGAACGACTGGCGCAACGGAGGGCAACCGTGGCGCTTTCGCGGCCGCGCCGGTTTGTCCAACTGGCGCTCGCCGGGCGGGACGCGCGTCTGCTGGCGGCCCTCCAGGCGGCCGGGGAGGTGGCTCGGCGGCCGATTGCGCTGGACGACCCCAGCGGCGCAGGGGCGTTCTCGCTGCTGACGTCGCTCGCCGGCGCCGAGGAACTCCAGGCCTTCCGCGCCGCCGTGCTGGACCGGTTGCTGGCCGAGGACCGGCGCGGCGAACTCCGGCGCACGCTGAAGGTGTTCCTCGAATGCGGCGGCGCGCATGGCGCGACCGCGGAACGCCTCGGGATTCACCGCAACACGTTGGCCTACCGAATGCGGCGCATCTCGGCCGCGGCGGGGGTGGACATCGCCGATCCGGCCACCTGGATCACGCTCCAACTGGCGGTCATGGCCACCGCGATCGGCGACGCGGAGGAGAAAACCGGAGGATCAGCCCGCGGTGGATGAAGCCGTGGGCGTTGGCGTGGCTGGGCCCGGAGGATCCATCCTTCGCTGCTCGAACCATTCGGCCCAGAGCGGCCCGATGTCGCAGCCGCACGCATCGCCAAACGCATCGCGCACGTCCGCCGCGGCGATGACATCGAACCGGCGGGCGACCGCCAGTTCGCGCAGGGCGCCGAAGAACGCGTCGTCGCCGATCTCGGCGCGGATGGCGTCAAGAGCGAGCGAGGCCTTGGCGTACACCGCCGCCGCGTAGGTTGCGCGATCGGGGTAGGCATCGGTGGGGGCGTCGACGACCACGTCGCCGCCTGCTGCCAACTGCCCCTCCATCCAGTCCTCCACCAGCAGCCCGAACTGCCGGCGGCCCTCGGACAGGCCGTAGAGGTCCTCGAAGTAGACCCTTGCGGCGAGGTACTCCGAAATGCCTTCGTCGACGAACGCGTCGATGTTCTGGTCGTTGAGGACGGTCCCATACCACCACTGGTGGGCGACCTCGTGCGCGACGACCATCTCCCCGAAGCGCCGCTCGCCATCGTCCTCGCGGTAGTGGACCGGGCTCACCAGGATCAGCCCCGGGAACTCCATTCCGGCCGCCCCGTAAAGGTCCTTCGCCACGAGGTTGAGTTCGCGGAAGGGGTAGGGTCCAAACCGCCGGGAGAATGCGTCGAGCGCGGCGGCGGCCCATCCCGCGACCCGCGCCGAACCTTCGCGCTCGGCCGCGGGCGCCCAGGAGGTGACCGAGACATCCCCGGAGAGGACGGTCAGCGGCTCGAACCCCCGGGCCGCGACCATGGCGAACTCCCGCGCCGGGCCGCCGGCGATCCGCACCCGCTGCCGCCCGTCCACCACCGAGCCTTCGATCACGGAGCCGCCGGTGATGAGCGCCAGGTCGGCGGGAGCGGTCAGCGTGACGTCGTACAGCGCGGAGCCGCTGAAGACCGGGTCGCCGATCTGCGAGGGCGGGGCAAGCGCCGGACCCTCCGGGCCGACCCCGGCGAGCATGGGGTACCAGTGGGCGAGCGTCAGGACCCGGGCATCGGGGTCCGCCGAGAACATGCCGAATCCGTGCCGGGAGTGGACCGGCACGCGGGTGATGAAGTCGATCTTCACCGCCACGTCCTGCTGCCCGGGGGCGGCAGGCAACGCGGCGACGGTGTCTCCGGCCGAGAGCGCCGGCGTCACGGCGACGCCGTCCACCGTGGCCAGGACGATCGAAAGGGAGCCGTCGCCATACCCGGCATCGTTCGGGTAGAGACGCAGGAGAATGGCATCCGCGGACACGGATGCGCGGGGCACGGTCAACCGGAGCGAGCCGGAAATCACCGCGGGAAGCTTGCGCTGCCCGAAGTCGAGGGCGGCCTCGATCTCATAGCGGGGAAGGGTGTCTCCGGCGTCGGCCTGCACGGAACCGAGTTCACCCGGCAACACCGCCCTCCAGGCCAGGTCCGGTCCGGACTCCAGCGCAACTGCCGGCGGGACCGCTCCGGAGAACGCGCAAAGGATCCCGACGGCTGCCAGCAGGAGCAGCCTCCGCGCACGGGAGATACTGCGCAGGGCGAGAATGCTCATGATCCAATTGTACGTGGCGGGAGGCGAAATGGAGCGGGGTCCGGCACGACGGCTCGTCATCACGGCGGCGCTCGCCCGGGAAGTCGAAACCGCGTTGCGCTGCGCGCTGCCCGAGGAGGGCTGCGGTCTGGTCGCGGGAACGCGGGAACGGGGAGGCGTGGCGGTCGCCCGCCGCTTCGTGGCAGGAACCAACATGGATTCGTCACCGCTGCGCTATACAATGGACCCGGGTCAGGTGGCGCGGGCCTTTGACGAGTTCGAGCGCGATGGGCAGGTGCTCCTCGCGATCGCGCACTCCCACCCGGACGGACCGGCGACGCCGTCCGCGACCGATCTTCGGGAGTTCCATTACCCGGACGCGCTCATGCTGGTCGCTGATTTGTCGCGCGCGCAGGCGCGGATGCGCGCCTGGAGCGTCGACCCGGTGCTCCGGCGGGCGGCCGAGGCGACCGTCGTGATTCTCCCGGCGACGGCCGGGCCCGGTGAGGGTCTGTAACGAAAGGCAACCGATGACCGATCGACCCGGCCACGCCGAAGAAGACGACCTCGGGCGCCTCGCCGCCGATCTCGCCGCATTCCCGGAGGACCTCGGCAGGCTGCTGGCCGAACACCCCCGGGAGGCCCTGGTCCGCCCGGCCAGCGGCGGGGGCTGGGGCGTGGTCGAGGTGCTCTGCCACCTGCTCGACTGGGAGGAGATATTTCTGGCGAGAATCAAGACGGTGCTGGCCCACGACCTGCCCGCCCTCCCGGCCTACGACGGCGCCTTGTGGGACATCGAACGCGACTACCGCTCGCAGGACCCGGAGTTGGTGCTGGCGAGGTTCCGGCAGGCGCGGGCCTCGCTTGCCGCGACGCTGGCTGGCATCGAGGTCGACGCCTGGCAGCGGGCGGGCGACCACGCCGTGCACGGCCGGGTGACGATCGAGTGGCTCGCCCGGCACCTGCGGCACCACTCGCAGGAGCATCTCGACCAGATCAGGGAAGCGCTGGCGTGATGCCGCCCCGTTGTGAGGAAGCGGCGCAAGCCGTATGCTCTCCCCGGCATATCGGTGGCGAACCGCGGGAGGGCGCATGAACGGCGGCATGGTGGAGACGTCCAGCGAGAGGTCCGTGACGTCGCTGTCGAACGACGAGGTCATCATCAGGCTGCTCTACACCATCAATCACCTGTCGCGGTGGCTCTCTCCGATTCACGACGACATCAAGCTGACCCGCTCCCCGCACCGGGACGAGCCGTCGGTCAAGGACCTCGTGATGCGGATGCGCGATCATGAGCTCGAGGTCTACCCGCGGCTATACGCGATGGCCGCCCAGGATCGGCCGAATCTCGACGCCCTGCCGCCGGTGGTCCGCACCGAAGCCGACCTCGCCTTCGACCGGCAGGCCCGCACCTTCGAGGTGATGGCCGAGTTCCGGCGGTTGCGGCAGTCGACCACCTCGCTGCTGCGGACCCTCCCCGACGACGCCTGGCAGCGCGACGGCATCAGCCGCTCCCGCCACGACACCACCATCCGCCAGACGGCCGAGTTCCTCGTCCTCGCGGACCAGCGCCACCTCGGCGAGGTCGATCGCGCGCTTGCCCGCTCCGGCGCCCGCTCGGGGATTGCCCGGGCGTCACAGGCCGGCCTGGACGAACTTCTAAAGCTGGCCCGCTAGCCGCCGCCGCCGCGCCGACGACCCGGGAGACGCCCACATGGATCACGACGGAGCGGCCGCCGCCGCACCCGCCACCCCGGACCGGCTGGGCCGGGAGTTTTTCTCCGCGATCGACGCCCGCGATCCCTACCGCCTGCGCGCCACGCTGGCGGACCACGCCACCTTCCGCTCGCTGCCCCATCGGGACGCGATCCGGCCGGCCGACGACATCGTGGCCTATTTCGGCTCGGTGGTTTCCTCGTACCCGACCGCGCGATGGGACGTGACCGACGTCATTGCCTCGGACGACCGCGCCGCGGTGCAGTTCCTCGTCCGCGAGTACGCGCCGCATCTCGGCCGCGAACTCGTTTCCGAGCAACTCGCCGTGATCAGGGTCAACGAGGGCCGGATCGTGAGCATCGTCGGCTACTACGACTCGGCCGAGTTCAAGCGCCTGTTCTGGGATGATGCGATGGGCTAGGGGCCCCTGCGCCCCAGGCCCCCGATTCCGCCGACGAACGCCCCAAGCGCCGCGAGGTGGTCGCCGCCGCTGGCGCACCCCAGCCCGTGCGTGTCGATGCCGAGATGGGTGACGCCGGGCATGGTCGCCCACCGTTCGAGTTCCGTCCACCATTCGCGCGGCTCGAGATCCCGAAGCGTGACCCGGCCCTCGATGCCGACCGCCCCCTCGGGGCGGCCGGCCTGCCGCGCGATACCGAGCATCGCCCCGGCGCGTTCCGCGACCCCGGGCCCGGGGCGGCCGTGCGGCATCCAGCCGTCGCCGAGCGCGCCGGCGCGCCGCATCGCAGCGGCCGAATCTCCGCCGATCCAGAGCGGAATCGGTCGCTGCACGGGAAGCGGGTTGATGCCAGCCCGGTCGATCCGGTCGAACTCCCCCGCGAAGTCGACGGTCTCTTCGGTCCAGAGCCGTCGCAGCAACGCGAGCTGCTCGTCACAGCGGCGGCCACGCCTGGCAAACGGCTGGGCGAGCGCCTCGTACTCGGCCTCGATCCTGCCGACGCCGACGCCGAGCCGCAGCCGTCCGCCGCAGAAGATGTCGGCGGCCGCGGCCTGCTTGGCCACGAGCGCGGTCTGGCGCTGGGGCAGCACCAGCACCCCGGTGGCGAACCCAAGCCCGGGAACCAGCGCCGCGAGGTGGGCGATCAGCGTCAGCGGCTCATGAAAGGGAGTGTCCCGGGTGAGATGCGGCCAATCCGGGCGGCTTCCGGGAGCGACGCCCAGCACGTGCTCGTACACCAGCACGTAATCGAAGCCGAGCGCCTCGACGCCGAGGACCCACGCCCGGATCCCGGCGGGAGAGAGGGCGCCGTCCATCTGGGGAAAGATCGCGCCAAACTGCATGGGTGCTCCGAAGTGGCGGGCGGGCGCAGGCAGCGGAGGCCGCGCCACCGTATCCTTTCCCAAGCCGCGCCGATCGCGCAAGGGAGCACCAGCCGATGACCGTGACCACCCGCCCAGATTCGCCGCCGTCCGCAGGCGAGCATCTCGGTCATGAAACCGTCCCCTTTGGCGAGCGCTATCGCCGGGCGCTCGGCAGCGAGCGGCTGAGCGGGAACCTGACCCGGTTCCAGCAGGGGTGGCGGCAGTCGCGCGGCGACATCATGGCCGAGGTCGAGTTCGAGTCGCTGCGGGCGCGGCTCAAGACCTCGAAGACCCGGGTTACCGACGACCTCGACCGGTACCTCGATCAGTTCCAGGCCGCGGCGGAAGAGGCGGGCGCCACGGTGCACCGCGCCGCCACCGCCGCCGACGCCAACCGGATCGCCCGGGAGATCGCGGAGGCGCGCGGCGTCACCCTCGTCGCCAAGTCGAAATCGATGGTGACCGAGGAGACGGAACTCAACCACGACTTCGGGGAGGCGGGGATCGAGGTCGTCGAGACCGACCTCGGGGAGTGGATCGTGCAACTCCGGCACGAGCGGCCCAGCCACATGGTGATGCCGGCGGTCCATCTCTCGCGCCAGGAGGTCGGGGATATCTTCACCCGGGCGCTCGGGCGCGAAATCTCCCGCGACGACATCGGGGAGCAGGTCCGCGTCGCCCGGGACGAGATCCGCAAGGTCTTTTTCGCCGCGGGCATGGGCATCACCGGCGCCAACGCCCTGATCGCCGAGTCCGGCACCGTGATGATGGTGACGAACGAAGGGAACGGGCGGCTGACCGCGTCGATGCCGCCGGTCCACGTCGTGTTTGCCGGCATCGAGAAACTCGTGCCCACCTATGACGACGCGATGGTCCAGTTGCGGCTGCTGGGCCGCTCGGGCACTGCCCAACGCATCACCAGTTACTCCACGTTCATCACCGGGCCGACCCCGGGTCACGAGATGCACATCGTGCTCGTGGACAACGGCCGGCGGGAGATGGCGGCACGGCCGGAGTTCGTCGAGGCCCTGCACTGCATCCGCTGCGCCGCGTGCGCGAACGTGTGCCCGCCTTACCGGGAGGTCGGGGGCCACGTGTTCGGGCACATCTACAGCGGCGCCATCGGGTTGGTCGTGACACCCTTCGTGCACGGGATCGACGCTGCCGCCGGCCCACAGAGTCTCTGCCTTTCGTGCAACGCCTGCGAGACGGTCTGCCCGGTCGGGATTCCGCTGCCGCGCCAGATTCTCGATGTTCGCCGGATGGTGGCCGAGAAGAAAGGCCTCAAGGTGGCCAAGCGTGCCATCCTCGGGGTGTACGCCCGGCCGCAGGCGGCGGACCTGGTGTTCCGGATCGGGCAACGGGCGCAACTGCCGGCCACCCGCGGCGGCCGGTTTGTGCGGATGCGCTCGGCGCCGGTGTTGCGGAACCAGACGCGCTGGCGGTCCATGCCCGCGCTCGCCCGGCAGCCGCTGCGCGACCAGGTGCGGCGCGGGGTCGTGGAGCCCGGGCATCGTCCGGCCGTGGCCAACAGCGCGGCCGGTCTGACCGTCGCGCTCTTCCCCGGCTGCATGACCGACCGGCTCTACCCGGAGCAGGGAAGCGCCATCCGATCCTCGCTGCTCGCCCTGGGCGTCAACGTGCTGGTTCCCAACGAGCTGAACTGCTGCGGCCTGCCGGCAAACAACTCGGGCGACGCCCCCCACGCCGTGATGATGGCCCGCCAGACCATCTCCGCGCTCGAGCGGGCGCGCGCCGACTACATCGTCTCCGGCAGCGCGAGTTGCGTGGCCACGCTCACCCAGGACTACGAGCACCTGTTCCGGAACGAGCCCGGCGGGCTCGCGCGGGCGCGGGCGGTCGGGGCGAAGGTTCGCGACTTCACCTCCTTCATGGCCGAGGTGGCGCGGATAGAGCCCGGCGCCCTCGACGACGGTTCGGGCGCCGTGGTCGCCTATCACGACTCCTGCCAGGGACTCAATGCCCTGGGCCTGCGGGCAGAGCCGCGCACGATCCTGGCCGGGGGTTGCGGCTTCGAGGTGCGCGACCTGAAGGAGTCGCTGTGCTGCGGGTTCGGCGGATCGTTCTCGTTCGAGTATCCGGCGATCGCCGAGCGCCTGATGGACCGGAAACTTGACGACGCCGAGGAGACCGGCGCCCATGTGCTGGTCACCGACAACCAGGGCTGCATCATGCACCTGCGGGGCGGGTGCGACGCCCAGGGCCGGCCGCTGGTGGTCCGGCACATCGCCGAACTCGTCGCGGAGCGACTGCTGGCACGGGAGCGGGCAGGTGGGTGAGGCGAGGCCCCTGCTCGCGCTGTTCGACCTCGACGACACCCTCTGCGATTACTCCTCGGCGCGCCAGCGCCGGCTGCGGATCGCCTTCGGCCAGGCGGGGGTCGCCGCCGGAGAGGCGCTCGATCGCATCGTGGACGAATCGATCCAGAGCCATCCGCACGGTTCCGCCC
>JBJTKE010000286.1:0-1723 GCA_046096285.1 Chloroflexota bacterium | reverse complement strand
GCTGGACGCAGCCACACCCCGGCGGAATTCACCTCGGGGGAGCACGCCGTCGCCGGGATCGAGGTCCTGGCCGCGGGCCTGCATCGGTTGGCGTGGTGAGCGCTGCCCGGTTCGGACTCGAGCTGCCCGGCGAACCGGGCGTGCCGGAGATGGCGCGGTTGGCGCGCCCGGCGGAAGATCTCGGGATCGAGTCGATTTGGCTGACGGAAACGCGCTTCACCCGGGATGCGGTGACGAGCGCCGCGGCCGTTGCAATGGCCACCAGCCGGACCCGGGTCGCGACCGCGGTGATCAACCCGTTCACGCGGGGAGCGGTGCTCACCGCGGTCACCGCGGCAACCCTCGATGAACTCGCGGGCGGCCGGTCGAACGGGATGCCCTGGTGCGCCAGCACGGCTGGCGATCCGGCGCCAAGCCCCAGGATGAACCGGCCGCTCGCGCACCTGCGATCCTGCGTGGCGACGGTGCGCGCCATGCTCCGGGGCGAGGCCGGGCCGCACGGCGCGGTGCTCGATTTCGCACCGGTGCGCGCTGCCGTGCCCGTGGTCCTCGGGGTGACCGGTCCCCAGGCCCTGGCACTGGCCGGCGAGATCGGGGACGGAGCGCTGCTCAACGGGTTCCTGCCCGTGGAGCACGTGGCCTGCTCGGTCGCCATAATCCGGGACGGCGCGGCGAGGGCCGGCCGCCACCCGGACGCGATCGAGATCGCGGGTTCGACCGTTGTCTCGGTGGATCCCGATCCGGCTCGCGCTCTTGCCCTGGCGCGCCCGATGGTGACGACCTACCTTGCCCTGTTCCCCAGCATCGCCCGTGCTTCCGGCATCGATCCGGAACGGTTGGAGCGGATCGGGGCGGCATGGGGCGCCGGCGACGGAGCCGCAGCGGCGATGCTGGTCGAGGATGGGGATGTCCGCCGGCTGGCCTGCGTGGGTGCTCCGGATGACGTGCGGGCGGCGCTTGAAGAACGCCGGGCTGCCGGGGTCGCGTTGCCGGTGATCAGCTTCGTCGATCCGCGGATGCACCACTTGCTGGCAGCCGTGCTCGCGTAGGCTCCGTTCGAGCGCCCGGTCCGGCAGGCCGCCATGGCCGCGGCATTCGGGACGGGGGAGTGGTCCCAACCGGCCTCCACGATCTGCGTGGCGCGCTCATGGCCTGACCCAGCGCCTGCTTCCGCCCACGCCTCCGGCTCCGCATTCCCTGTCCCGTCTGGCATGCGGATAACCTTGATTGAGCGCAAATCCCGTATCCGGGCGCGGGCCGTTCCATGCCGGTCCGCATCCCGCTCGACCCCGGCGGATGCGCCGTCGATCCCGCCCGCGCCGGGCGTTCACCGGCCGGTCCCGGCGGCACGGCTCAACCAGTTCGATGGGGCGCCCTGGCGCCGGCAGCAGCGCTGCCCGCAGCCCCGGGGCCGGATCGGTGCTGCCGGGACGCATTTGGTGGCTGGGCGCCTGCACCCGTGAAACCCCGATAAGCGGTCCGGCACGGTCGACACCTGGAATGCGGCCCGGTCCTTCATCGACCGCGTAGCGTCCATCTCGCCCGTCCGTCGCACCAGGGGCGCGCGGGTCATCCCGTCACCGTCGAACCCGGCACGGACAGGCTGCGGCTGCGTCCTGGCCCACAACGCGATGGCCGCCCGCACCGGTTGGACCGGCCTCCGGCGCCGCCACGGGCCAACCTCCCGGATGGTCAACAGGCGCCATCGAGACCGGGCAGCCCA
>JBJTKE010000285.1:0-1411 GCA_046096285.1 Chloroflexota bacterium | reverse complement strand
CGCGGCCGCGACCCCGGGCTGCAGGCGGGCGCGAAAATGGAACCGGGGCGCGGCCAGCCTCGTCCCGGAGAGCGAGACGGGTCGACGCTCCGCGGCCGCCGCGCCCCGGTTCCATTTTCGCGACCGCCTGCAGCCCGGGGTCGCGGCCGCGTTCGACCGGGCGATCGCGCAGTTCCGGGAACTCGGAGCGGAGGTGATCGAGGCAGACTGGCCGGAGGCCCGCGCGGCCCGCGCCGCCGCCTACATCATGAACCGGATCGAGACCGCCACGTCGCTCTCCCCATTGCTGGCGGAGGATCCGGCCCGGCTGGCGCTGCTGAACCCGGACCTGCAGGTGCGGGTGCAGGCGGGCAGGCTGGCCCCGGCATCAGCCTACCTGGAGGCAGCGCGCGCCCGCGAACTGGTTCGTGACGCGATGGCCCGCTGGTTCCGCTCCCTGCGGCTCGACGCGGTGATCGCCCCGGCCCTGCCGGCCACCGCCATCCGCGCTGGCGAGTCCCTCGCCGCTTTCGAGGACGGCAAGGAGGCCATCGGCATCGCCTGGACGAGGCTGACCATGCCGTTCAACGCGACCGGCCAGCCGGTCCTTTCCGTCCCGTGCGGATTTGATCCGGACGGGCTTCCGGTCGGAATGCAGATCGCCGGCGCCCCCGGGCGGGAGTGGGCGCTGTTCGACATCGGCGAGGCCTACGAACAGGCCGCCGGATGGAGCGAACGCCGGCCGCCGGTTCACGCGACGCTGGCATCGTGATGGAACAACCGCTCGACGCCGCCACGATGCGCGCGGCGCAGTCCCGGATCAACCTGGTCGCCGCCCTGCGTGAGTGCGGCGAACTGGCCGAAGCGGTGGAAAGCCTCGAGGGCGCGGACCTGCTCGAGGTGCTGGTCTACCTCGACAGCCTCCGGTTCGTGATGGCCGAATCCGGACAACTGCTGCAGGGCGTGCTGCGCGGATTCGAACCGTGACCGTCAGCGCGGGTTCGGAACGCCGGACCGGGCGCAGATCGCGGCGACCGGGCACACCGGGCAGCGCGGGCGCTCCCGGGTGCATAGGTCTTTCCCGAACGGGACCAGCAACCGGTTGACCTCCAGCCAGCGCCCGGGCGGCACGATCGCCTCGAGCGCCAGCATGGTCCGCTCTGGCGTCGAGGTCGCGACGGCCCCCCACCGGTTGGCGATCCGGTGGACGTGGACATCCACCGGCAACGCCGGGATGCCGCAGGCGATGCCCAGCGCCAGCGCGGCGCACTTTGGACCGATGCCGGGGAGCGCCTCGATCGCCGCCCGGTCGCAAGGCAGGCTTCCGCCGTGCCGCATGAGCACCACGCGCGCGATTTCGGCGATGGTGGCGGACTTCTTGTCTGGAGATGTCGCGTCGGCGATCGCCGACGCGAGCCGCGCCTCGCCCAGC
>JBJTKE010000284.1:0-5587 GCA_046096285.1 Chloroflexota bacterium | reverse complement strand
ACCCAATCCCGACCCCGTAGGCCTCCTTGAAGGAGACTTTGCGGCGGGACCGGATCTCCAACACCGCCGACATGTCGACCTCGTTGTAGGTCGTCAGCATCGCCGCCGTCTGCTGGGCGTCCACCCGCCGCGCCGCGCTCGTCTGCTGGCGGCGGGAGCGCCTGACCCGCTCCTCCCGCGGGTCCTCGCGGGCCGGGGCCGGGGCGGCAGCCGCCGCCGGGCCCCCGGCCCCGGCCGCGCCCGGCGCCGCGCCGGCGACCGCCGCCGGCGGAGCGGACGACGGCGGCCGCGCCGCGCCAGCGGTGCGCAGGCTGGCCGAGGAGCATCACGTCGATCTCGCGGCGGTTGCCGGGACCGGCGCGGGCGGCCGCGTCACCCGCGAGGATGTGCTGCTGGCCGCCGCGCGAGCCGGGTTGCTCGGAGGCGCCGTCGCCGGCGCCGCGCCGGCCGCGGCCTCGGCCGTGGTCCCGGCGGCGGCTGCAGCCCCGGCCCCGGCCATCGAGGACCCGCGGGAGGAGCGGATCAGGCTCTCCCGCCGCCAGCAGACGATCGCGGCGCGTCTGGTGGAAGCCCAGCAGACGGCGGCGATGCTGACGACCTTCAACGAGGTCGACATGTCGGCGGTGATGGAGATCCGGTCCCGCCGCAAGGACTCCTTCAAGGAGGCCTACGGGGTCGGGCTTGGGTTCATGTCGTTCTTCACCAAGGCGGTGGTGGGCGCGCTGAAGGCGCACCCGCGGCTGAACGCCGAACTGGAGGGCGACGTGCTGGTGCTGAAGAAGCACTACGACATCGGGATCGCCGTCGGACTCGATGAAGGCGTGGTGGTTCCGGTGGTGCGGGATGCCGACCGGAAGAGCTTCGCGGAGATCGAGCGGGACATCGCGGACATGGCGGGCCGCGCCCGCGAGAACAAGCTCACCCTCGCGGAATTGCAGGGCGGGACGTTCTCGATCACCAACGGCGGCGTGTACGGGTCGCTGATGTCGACGCCGATCCTCAGCTACCCGCAGACGGGAATTCTCGGGATGCACGCCATCCAGCAGCGGCCGGTGGCGCGCGACGGCGAGGTCGTGATCCGGCCGATGATGTACACCGCGCTCTCCTACGATCACCGGGTGGTGGACGGCAAGGAGGCGGTGCAGTTCCTCGTGAAGCTGAAGAACCTGCTGGAGGACCCCGAACTGCTCATGCTGGAGGGGTAGCGGCGGGATTGCCGCGCCACCTTGGAGCCCGGCGCCGCCTCGATCATGCGGAACGCCCCGGCCCGCAGCCCCCGTTCCACCCCCTCCACCGCTGCGGCGGCGGAGGGGGTGTTCGTCGAGCCGGGTGGACGAGTATCGCGGCGGGCCGGGACGTGGCGGGGCGAGGCCGGGAGGTTCCTGTCGGGACAGGGCTGAAACTCCGCGCCGGCGCGTTCATCTGCCCTCACCCCAACCCCGCTCCCCGTGCGGGAGAGAGGGGTTATCTCTCGCCTTTGGGGCGAAAACGGCGATTCCGCGCGGGGCGGGCGAAGGCTGCGAGCGGTCGGAGACGGCCGATCCCGAGACTGTCCGCGGGTGAGGGGTTGGCTCGGGGGCGGGGAAAGACCGATGGCCGCCGCAACCGCGCGCGACGAAACCGACGGGCGAACCGGGCCGGGGAGGCTACCGTCCCTCCGATGACGCCGACTGGGCGGGCGTTCCGGCCTCCCGCGCTTTCCGCGCCTGCTCCCCCCGGAGACGCCTCCGGATTTCCTCAGGCGACGGGATGTAGATCGTCCAGTAGTCGCCACTGGCGGGCGGGGCGCCGGGTTCGGCGGATTCCGGGCGGTCCGGGACGGGGTCCCCGGCTGCGCCGGGAGCGGGTTGGTCGAAGCGATCGTCGTGGCCCATGCGGGACTCCTTTCGCGCGTTGGCCCGGCGCCGAATCGGCGACCTCGGTCAAGCTAGTATAATGGATACATGCAAGATTTGCACGCTTTCGGGCGAAGCGGCCGTCGCGAGGCAGGCCGGGAAGCGCGCCGGGCCGCGTCTGCCGGATGGGCAGGCCGACCCGGCCGAAGCGGCCGCGGGTGGCTGAACGGGGCGAGCCCTCGTATGCTCCGCGCATGGCGAAGGGGAAAAGCACCCGCCGTAGCGGGCAGGACCCGGCGAATCCATGGGAACTCCGGTTCCCGCTGACGGTCTTCCTGGTGCACTGGGCGATCATCCAGGGCGCGGCGTGGCTGTCGTTGCGGGTGGGGACCGCGAACGCCGGATCGCCGCCGTACGGCAGGATGCCCGCGCCGATGGGGGGCCTCGCTGGCGTCGTCGTGGAGCCGTTCCGGCAGTGGGACGGCCTGTGGTACACGCTCATCGCCGAGACGGGCTACGTCGGTGGCACGCAGAGCGCGAAGGCGGCGTTCTGGCCGTTCTACCCGTGGCTGATGCGTTCGGTGAGCGCGGTCACCGGTCTGCCGCTGGAAACATCGGGCTACCTGATCAGCAATCTCGCATTCGCCGCGGCGCTGGTCGTCCTGTGGCGGCTGATCCGGCTCGATTTCGACGACGAGTCGGCCCGGAGGGCGCTGTGGGCGATCGCGCTGTTCCCGACCGCGTTCTTCTTCCAGGCGGTCTACACCGAGTCGCTGTTCCTGTTGCTGGCGGCGGGCGCGCTCTGCGCGGCGCGGCTGGGCCGGTGGTGGGTGGCGGGGGCCATCGGCGCGCTGGCGGCGCTCACCCGGTCCTACGGGGTGTTGCTCTGCCTGCCGTTCCTGTTCCTGCTCTGGGATGAGTTCGGCAGCGACGTGAAGCGCTGGTGGCCGTCTGCGGTCCCGGCGGCGCTGCCCGCGCTGGGGCCGCTGGTGTTCGGCTGGCATCTGCAGCGGGTGCAGGGGAACGCCCTCGCCTTCGTGGATGTGCAAGCCCAGTGGAACCGCTACTCCGCGATGCCGTGGCAGACCCTCCGCTGCGCGTTCGAGTCCTGTTTCGCCCTCGGCGGCGAACCGGACGGCGCGCGGCTGGACTGGTTGCGCCAGTTTTTCGCGTCTCCGGGCGCGATCGCCGACCCGGGGTGGCGGATGAGCGCGGCGAACAGCGACGTGCTGGAACTGGTGTGCACGCTGCTTTTCATCGCGCTGGCGCTGTGGGGGCTGCGGGTGCTGCCCGCGTGGCAGAGCGCCTATGCGATACCCGCGCTGGTGATCCCGCTCTTCTCGCCGAGCCAGGTCCATGCGCTGATGAGCATGCCGCGCTTCATCCTGCCGCTGTTTCCGCTGTTCATCGTGCTGGGAATGGTGGTCCCGCCCGGGTGGCCGACGCGGCTGTCGCTCGCCGTCGGGACGACGTTGCTGGTGCTGTTCACGCTCCAGTTCGCGCAGTGGTACTGGGTGAGCTGAGGGGCCGGTGGCCCGAGCCGGGCCGCCGCCACGGGGCCCGGCGCGCCGGACCCAAGGCGATGCCCGCCTCCCGGCCCCGGTCCGGGGCCGGGAGGCGGAGGCCGCTAGACGAACACGCCCAGCGGCAGGGCGGCGGTGACGATCCAGTTGGGGGCGTCGACGACCTCGCTGATCTTGAGGTCGACGCAGACCGAGCAGAGCACGAGGGCCTCGTGGTCGGTGAGGCCATGTTCGCGCTTGAGCCAATCGATCATGTAGCGGATGGCGTTCTGGGTGTTGACGAACAGGTCCGGCCCGTGGGCGGTGGTGCAGAACCAGCCCTTGTCGTTCCAGGATGCCGTCATGCGGTTGGCCATGCGGAACTGGAGTTCCGGCACGGTCTGCCCCTTGAGCAGGCCGAAGCGGAGGGTGACGTAGGACTCCATCTCGATGCCGGTGCCGCAGACCTCACCGTCGCCCTGGGCGGCGTGCACGTCGCCGCAGGAAAAGAGGCCGCCGGGGGCCTCGACCGGCATGTGCATGACGGTGCCTGCCACCAGTTGGCGGATGTCGATGTTGCCGCCGACGCGGCGGGGCGGGATGGTGCTGTGCTGGCCGGGCTCGCCCGGGGCGAGGCCCATCACCCCGCAGAACGGCTCGTAGGGGATGACAATGCCGGGCTTGAACTCGGTGTGGCCGGGGTGGGTGAGGTCCCAGATCTTGACGTAGGGAGTCTGGAAGGCGGCGTCGTCCTTGAGCAGGTTGAAGCCGGGGATGACCAGCGAGTAGCCCCACTCCCTGGGCTTGACGGAGAGGATCTCGACCACGAGCGTGTCGCCGGACTCGGCGCCGCGCACCGCGACCGGCCCGCTGATCTGGTGGATCGGTCCGAAATCGAGGGTGAGCAGGGCATCGTGCGTCGAGGCGCGGTTCAACTGGCCGCGCGTGATCTCGGGGGTCTCGAAAATGACCGAGTCGCCGGGGTCGACGGTGAGCGCCGGCGGCCGGTCGCGGTCCCAGGTATGGTGAACGGCCCCGGGGTCGAGATGATGCGTCTTCGCCATCGTGAGTCTCCTCGAAGCTTGGCCGGCGCGGCGTCGGGACCGCGGCACTGACTATGGCAGCGGCGCGCGGCGGTGTCGGTACGGGGGGCTACTCCGGATCAGGACTCGCCGAGCAGGGCGATGATCTCGGCGGCGGTCGGCATGGATGGCTGCGCTCCGGGCCGGGTGCAGGCGAGGGAGCCGGCGACGACGCCGGACCGGGCGGCAGAGAGGGCGTCCGCGCCCGCGGCCAGGCGGGCGCCGAATGCGCCCACGCAGGCATCGCCGGCGCCGGTGGTGTCGACGACCTCGACCGCGGGCGCCGGGATGTGGACCGGATCGCCGCCGGCGAGCAGCAAAGCGCCAGCCGCGCCGAGGGTGATCAGCACCACGGAGGGACCGAGGGCGGCAAGTTGGCGCGCCCCCTCTGCCGCGCCGGCGGCGTCGACCGGGTGGCCGAGCAGGTCGGCGGCCTCGGTTTCGTTGACGACGAGGGCGTCGATGAACGGCAGGTGCGGGCGAACACCGACGGCCTCGGGCGTGGCGTTGACGACGACCTTCGCGCCGATGTGGCGGGCGGCGGCGAAGGCGGCGTCGCGGGCGTCCTCGGGCAACTCGAGGGTGGCCAGCACGACGGCGGGCCGGAACCGCTCCACGGCGTCGACGGCGGCGGCGGGGCCGACGGTCATGGTCGCGCCGGGGATGTAGCCGATGCGATTCTGGCCGGTCGCCTCCTCGACGAGGATCAGGGCGACGCCGGAGGCGGCCTCGTTGGTGACGTCCACGCCGGTGACGTCCACCTCGTCCGCCAGGAGATCCTCGAGGCGTTGGCGGCCGAAGTCGTCGTTGCCGACGGCGCCGAGCATGGCGGTTTCCGCGCCGGAACGGGCGGCGGCGACGGCCTGGTTGGCGCCCTTGCCGCCGCCGAACACCTGGAAGGCCGACCCGGTGACGGTTTCGCCTGCCTCCGGGGCGCGCTGGAACCGGCCCACGAGGTCGGTGTTGATCGATCCGGCCACGAGCACCCGGCCGCGTTCGCCGCTCATTCCCGATCTTCCTTTCCGCGGCGGCGCAGCAGGCCGCCCAGCGTCTGGCGCCGAAGCTGCGCCCAGGCAGCCCGCGCGTCGTCGACGGCCGGCGCATCCGGCCGCCTGCCTCCGTAGATCTCCTGGCTGTACAGATCCGCCACCTTGCGGGCGGGGGAACC
>JBJTKE010000283.1:0-7072 GCA_046096285.1 Chloroflexota bacterium | reverse complement strand
CGATTTCCTCGTCGGAGAGGTCGTCCCGGCTGAGGAGCCATTCGCAGGCGGCGCGGCCCTCGTCGAGCCTGCCGTGCCAGAACGCCCGGATCGAGAGGTCGAGAACCGGGTTCCACGGATGTTCGCTGGACTCGCTAATCTTCTCGTCCGCCTCCCCGCTTCAGGGTGAACGCCGCCGGGCTCGCAGGCCGCCGGCGGACCGCCGGGCGATGCTAACACGGCGCCGGGCGGCGGCACGCCCGCCCGGGGAACGTGGCGGGCGCGACACCCGGCCATTGATGGAATCCCGACGCTCACGGTAGGATTTCGGGGCGCGAACGAGACTCATTCCTGAAAAGGAACGAACGTGTCAGGACAGTACCGCAACACCGTGCAGCGCTCCGAGGTTCTCGACGTGGTCAGGGGGACCGACGGTCACCTGACGGCGGGCGATATCTTCGAGCGCGTGCGGCGGGTCGACCCGCGGATCGCCTACGGCACCGTGTACCGCACGTTGCACTACCTGGCGGAGCGGGGACTCATCGCGGAATTGACGTTCGCCGACGAAGCCAGCCGCTACGACAAGCGCACCGACCGGCACGACCACGTCCATTGCCTTGGGTGCGGTCTGCTGCTCGACGTCGACGTGCCGATCGCGTTGATCGCGCGGCATGTCGCGGAAGAGCAGAGCGGGTTCACGGTGACCAGCCATCACACGGTGTTCGCCGGCACCTGTGCCGCCTGCCGCAGCGCGGGAACATGAGGAATCCGCCGGGTGGATGGTCCGCCCGGCATGTTCGAGGGTCGCGAGGGAAAGGAATCCCGGAGGAGTCATGAGCAACGTCCCGATGTTCGAAATCGAGAATCTGCACGCGTCCATCGAGGACAAGGAGATCCTCAAGGGCGTCAACCTCGTCGTCAACGCTGGCGAGACGCATGCCCTGATGGGTCCGAACGGCTCGGGCAAGAGCACGCTGGCCTACGTGATCGCAGGCCACCCGTCCTACGAGGTCACCGAGGGCTCGATCCGGTTCTTCGGCGAGGACATCCTCGAGTGGAGCCCGGAGGAGCTCGCCCAGAAGGGGCTGTTCCTCGCGTTCCAGTACCCGACTGTCATCCCGGGCGTGTCGATGGCCAACTTCCTCCGGATGGCGGTGACCAACGTCCGCAACGCGCGGGCGGCGGAGGACAGCGCGGTCCAGCCCATGACCCCCCGCGAGTTCCGCCGGCTGATGAAGGAGAAGATGTCGCTGCTGAAGATGGACGACTCCTTCGCCACCCGGTACCTGAACGAGGGATTCTCCGGCGGCGAGAAGAAGCGCGCCGAGATCCTGCAGATGGCGCTGCTCGAGCCCCGCATGTGCGTGCTGGACGAGACCGACTCGGGGCTCGACATCGACGCGCTGAAGGTGGTTTCGGAGGGCGTCAATGCGCTGAACGGCCCGGACAAGGGGTTCCTGCTGATCACCCACTACCAGCGGCTGCTGAACTTCATCAAGCCGCAGTTCGTCCACATCATGATGAACGGCCGGATCGTCCAGAGCGGCGGCCCGGAACTCGCCTACGAACTCGAGGCGAAGGGCTACGAGGGGCTTCGGGCCGAGGTCGGCGCGTAGGACGACGGCGCGGCGCGACAGCGCCGGCGAAGGAGCATGAGGCATGGTTGCCAAGGCGCAGGTCGACATCGGGGAGTACCAGTACGGGTTCCGCGATGAAGAAGACTACGTTTTCAAGAGCGGCAAGGGGCTCAGCAAGGAACTGGTCGCGGACATCTCCCGGATGAAGGGCGAGCCCGACTGGATGCTGGACTTCCGGCTGAAGGCGCTCGAGCATTTCTACAAGCGGCCGATGCCGAACTGGGGCGCGGACCTCTCGGACATCGACTTCGACGACATCTACTACTACATCCGCCCCTCCGAGAAGCAGGGGAAGACCTGGGACGAGGTTCCCGAGTACATCAAGAACACGTTCGAGAAACTGGGCATTCCCGAGGCGGAGCGCAAGTTCCTGGCCGGAGTCGGCGCCCAGTATGAGTCCGAGGTGATCTACCACTCCCTGCGGGAGGACCTCGAGAAACTCGGCGTGCTCTTCCTGGACATGGATTCCGGGTTGCGCGAGCACCCGGAGATCGTGAAGCAGTATTTCGGCACCGTGATCCCGGCGAACGACAACAAGTTCGCCGCCCTGAACTCGGCGGTCTGGTCTGGTGGATCGTTCATCTACGTGCCCGAGGGCGTGAAGATCGAGGTTCGGTTGCAGGCCTACTTCCGGATCAACGCCGAGAACATGGGCCAGTTCGAGCGGACCCTGATCATCTGCGCTCCCGGCAGCTACGTGCACTACGTCGAGGGCTGCACCGCGCCGACGTACACGACCAACAGCCTCCACTCGGCGGTGGTCGAGATCATCGTGCAGGAGGGGGCGCGCTGCCGGTACACGACCATCCAGAACTGGTCGAAGAACGTGTACAACCTCGTCACCACGCGCGCGGTGGCGTACCGGAACGCCACCATGGAATGGGTCGATGGCAACCTTGGCTCCAAGGTGACCATGAAGTACCCGGCGGTGTGGCTGATGGAGGAGGGCGCCCGCGGCGAAATCCTGTCGGTGGCCTTCGCCAGCGATGGTCAGCACCAGGATGCCGGCGGCAAGGTCGTCCACGTCGCGCCCAACACCTCGTCCCAGATCATCTCCAAGTCGATCTCCAAGGGCGACGGGCGTTCGTCCTACCGGGGGTTGGTCAAGGTCCACAAGGGAGCGGAGCACGTCAAGAGCAACGTGGTGTGCGACGCCCTGCTGCTCGATGAGCACAGCAAGACCGACACCTATCCCTACATCGAGATCGAGGAAGAGCAGGTTTCGATCGGGCACGAGGCGACCGTCTCCAAGGTCGCCGAGGAGCAGATCTTCTACCTGCAGAGCCGCGGCCTCACCGAGGACGAGGCGATGAGCATGATCGTCAACGGCTTCATCGAGCCGATCGCCAAGGAACTCCCGCTGGAATACGCGGTGGAGCTGAACCGGCTGATCCAGCTCGAGATGGAAGGATCGGTCGGCTGACAGGCGGGGCGGCGCGGCCGCCCCGTTTCCGACGCGAGGAGTGCGATGAGCGCATCATTGAGCGAAGCGACGCTGACCGGATTCTCCCGGGAAGCCGTGGAAGAACTCTCCCGCCGCAAGGGCGAGCCCCGGTGGCTCCTCCAGAAGCGGCTGGCCGCCTGGGACGTGTTCGAGTCCCTGCCGTGGCCGCAGCGCACCGACGAGGAATGGCGGCGCACCGATTACCGCGCCCTGAAGCTCGACCGGATGGCCCCGTTCGGTTTCGCCGCCGACGGCGCTGTCGCCGAGTCGGTGCTCGGCGACGCGAACGCCGTCTCGGCGGGGGCGACCAACGCCGGAGTGGTGGTCCAGCAGGACGCCGCCACCCTGCGCAACGAGCACGATCCCAAGCTCGCGGGCGAGGGCGTCGTGTTCTGCGATCTCGACACCGCGTTCCGCGACCACCGCGAGTTGGTCGAGAAGTACTTCATGACCCAGGCTGTGCCTGCCGGTCTCGGCAAGTTCGAGGCGCTGCACGGGGCCATGTGGCAGGGCGGGATGTTCCTGTACGTGCCGAAGGGCCGCTCGGTGCACCTGCCGTACCGGAACTTCGTGGTCGCCAGCGAGGGCGGCTCGGCGGTCTTCACCCACACGCTTGCCGTGCTGGAGGAGGGCGCCCAGGCCTTCGTCGTGGACGCCTACGCCTCGCCCGAGCGCGACGGCCAGACCTTCACTTCCGCGGTGGTCGAGTTGATCGTCGCCCGGGACGCCGAACTCCGGTACGTGCAGGTGCAGGACTGGGGCCGGAACGTCTGGAGTTTCATGACCGAGCGGGCGGTGCTCGCCGAGGACGCGAAGCTGAAGTCCCTGCAGGTGACGCTCGGCTCCCGGTTCGCCCGGAACTCGATCGGCTCCCACCTGCGCGGCAAAAACAGCCTGGCCGAGATGCTCGGCATCTACTTCGGCGACGGCGACCAGTTCTTCGACCACCACACCTGGCAGTTGCACGAATCGCCCTACGCCACCAGCGACCTGGAGTTCAAGGGTGCGCTGAAGGGCTCCGCGCGGTCCGTCTACTCCGGGTTGATCAAGGTGTTCGAGGGCGCGCAGAAGACCGACGCCTACCAGCAGAACCGCAATCTCGTACTCAGCCGGACGGCGCGCGCCGACTCGATCCCGAACCTCGAGATCAAGGCGAACGACGTCCGCTGCACCCACGGCGCCACCATCTCGCAAGTGGAAGAGGAGCACCTCTGCTACCTGCAGGCGCGCGGCGTGCCCCGGTCGGAAGCCCAGAAACTGATCGTCGAAGGCTTCTTCCGGCCGGTCATCGACCGGATCCCGGTCGAGGAAATCCAGGGATTCCTCGAGGGCGCCATCGCCCGCAAGGTCGGCATCTAGCCGGCGAGGGGCGCGGCGGGGTCCACCTGCCGCGCCCGCTCAGTCACGGGGGCTTGCCATGTCCGCCAGCCAGACCCTCCCGCAGGCGCCGCTCGACGCCGCAGCCGTGCGGCGGGATTTTCCGATCCTCGACAGCGCGAACGAGCGCGGGCAGCGGCTGGTTTTCCTCGACAGCGCCGCCAGTTCGCAGAAGCCGGAATCGGTGATCGCCGCGGTGGAGGGCTACTACCGCACCGCGAACGCCAACATCCACCGCGGCGTCTACGAGCTGTCGGAGCGGGCGACGGCCGCCTACGAGCAGGCCCGGCACCTCGCGGCGCATTTCATCAATGCCGAGCAGGCCCGCTCCTGCATCTTCGTCCGCAACACCACCGAGGCGATCAACCTCGTGGCGCAGGCATGGGGGCGGGCCAACCTCCGGCCCGGCGACCTCGTCGTCGTGACCGAGATGGACCACCACTCCAACCTCGTGCCGTGGCAGATCATCGCCGAGCAGCAGGGCGCGACTGTCGAGGGCGTGCCGGTGACCGGCGACGGCCTGCTCGACCTCGATGCGCTCGACCGCCTGCTTGCGCGCGAGCCGCGGGTCGTGGCCTTCCCCCACGTGTCCAACAGCCTGGGGACGATCAATCCGGCCGCGGAGATCATCCGCCGGACCCACGCGGCCGGGGCCATTGCCGTGGTCGATGGCGCCCAGAGCGTGCCCCACGTGGAGACGGACGTGCAGGCCCTCGACGCGGATTTTCTTGCCTTCTCCGGTCACAAGATGCTGGCCCCGATGGGGTCCGGCGTGCTGTACGGCAAACTCGCGCTGCTGGAGGCGATGCCCCCGTTCATGGGCGGGGGGGGGATGATCCGCAAGGTGGAAATCGGGAAATCGACCTGGGCCGACGTGCCGGCCCGGTTCGAGGCCGGGACGCCCGCCGTCGGCGACGCGGTCGGCCTGGGCGCAGCCATCGAGTACCTTGGGGCGTTGGGCATGGAGCGGGTCCGGGAGCACGAGCGGGAACTGACCGCGGTCACGCTCGGCGCGCTCGCGGACCTGAAGGGCGTCCGGGTGTTTGGCCCGGCCGATCCCTCCATCCGCGCAGGGGTCTTCTCCTTCGAGGTGGACGGCATCCACCCGCACGATGTAGCTGCCGTGCTCGACGCCGAGAATGTGGCGGTCCGGGCCGGGCACCACTGCTGCCAGCCGTTGATGCGCACGCTCGGCGTGCCGGCGACGACGCGGGCCAGTTTCTACGTCTACAACGGCGAGGACGACGTCGCGCGGCTTGCGGACGCGATCCGAACAGCGCAGCGCATCTTCGGCGTCTGACATCGCGGAAAGACCGACTGATGGCCGAGAACATCTACCGCGAAGTGATCCTCGACCACTCGCGCAACCCGCGGAACAAGGGCACACTCGACCCCGCGGATTTCTCCTTCGAGGACGTCAACCCGCTTTGCGGCGACGAGATCCGGATGGATGTCCGGGTGGCGGGCGACCGCGTCGACGAGATCCGGTTCAGCGGGCGCGGCTGCGCGATCAGCCAGGCCGCGGCGTCCATCCTGACCGAGATGGCCGCGGGCAGGCCGCTGGACGAGGTCAAGGCCATCAGCAAGGACGACATTCTCGACGAACTCGGCGTGCCCATCAGTCCCGCCCGCATGAAGTGCGCGCTGCTGGGGCTCAAGGTGCTGAAGGCCAGCCTGTACGGCGTGCCCCAGCAGGACGACGACCTGTAGGTGACTGCGGCATGAGCGGCGAGCGATGGGAGGCGGTCGCCCGGACGGGCGACCTGGCCCCGGGTCAATTGATGTACGTGGAGGTCGACGAGCAGCCGGTCTGCCTGATCAACCTCGACGGCGAGTTCTTCGCGCTGTGCGACATTTGCACGCACCAGGACGCCTCGCTTTCCGATGGCGAGGTGGTCGGCGACGAGGTGGAATGCCCGCTCCACGGCGGCGCTTTCGACATTCGCACCGGCGCACCGGCATCCTTCCCGGCGGTGACCCCGGTGGAGACGTACCGGGTGCGCGTCTCCGGCGACCTGATCGAGATCGCGTCGCGGGGGTAGGTCCCCCGCGCTGGAGCCAGCATGACCGAATCGACGGCCTTTCCCGGGGTGCTGAGCGCGGAGGTCTTGCGGGAGCGCATCCTCGGCTACCGCCCGCTGCTGACCGGCTGGTGCGACCTCGACACCCAGGTGCAGCCGAACGGTTTCGACCTGTCGCTGCTCTCTGTCTCCTCGGTCTCCGGCCGGGGGCAACTGGGCGCGTCCAACACCGACCGGGTTCTCCCGGACTACGCCGAGATGCCCTTCGGCAGCGACGGCTACCTCGACCTCGACCCGGGAATCTACCAGGTGGTCTTTGCCGAGATCGTCGATCTGCCGAACGACCTGATGGCCCTCGGCAGGCCGCGCTCCAGCCTCTGCCGGAGCGGCGTCACGCTGCACACCAGCGTCTGGGACGCCGGATACCGCGGCCGCTCGACTGCGCTCCTGCAGGTGATCAATCCCGCGGGATTCCGCGTGCAGCGTGGCGCTCGCCGGCTGCATCTGGTCTTTTTCGGCATGGGAAGGGCGGCCGGCGCCGGCTACGCGCGCGGCTACCAGCCCGCACACACCGGGGACCAGGCTCCGGCGGGGCGCGCGGCTGCTCCCCCGGC
>JBJTKE010000282.1:0-10590 GCA_046096285.1 Chloroflexota bacterium | reverse complement strand
CCCGGCAACGGCGGCCGCAACGATGGTCCCGCCCCCGAAGGCCAACACGGCAACGGCAACGGTGATGGCAACGGCAACGACAACGGCACCGGCAACGGCAACGGCAACGACAACGGCAACGGCAACGGCAACGGCAACGGCGGGAAGGATCACGGCAAGAACGGCAACGGCAAGCACCGCGGCAACGGCGGCAGCAAGAAGAACGGCGGCAAAAAGAACGGCGACAAGAAGAACGGCAACGGAAACAACGACGGCAAGGGCGACAAGCAGGGCGACGGCGGCGACGGGAAGCCAACGTCCGGGCAAAAGACCGGGGAGGACAACGGCGGCAACCAGGACGCCAAATCCGGCGGCGGCAAGGGCGGCGGCGACTCCGTGACCTCTGGCAGTCCCACCGGCAAGTCCTCCCGCGAGGATCTGCCGGGCGTGGTCCTCGGCGCAGCGCCGGTCGTCCGCATCGACACCGGCCAGCGCATCGGCCTCGTGCAGGTCAACCGCGAGCGCCGCGACGAATCGGGCGACCGCCACACCGACGCCCTCGTGATCCACATCCTCGAACTCGCCGACGACCGTCTTCTCGCTGGTGTCGCCGTCGCCAGCAGGCGGCCCTCCCGGCTCTCCTGGGAACACCGCGAGACCTTCGTCAACCGCGGCGACGTCGGGACCTGGGCCTCCTTCCCCTACGACGTCGAGTTCACCCAGGGCGAGGGCTACCAGTTGCGCCTCGAGCCCCTCGCCGAGGATGCCCGCCCCGGTTCCGACACCCGCGGCGACAAGGTCTCCGAGGGCGAGCCCGTCTACCTCACCGTCTTCGGGTGATCCCCGGCCCGGTCCGCGCCGCGTCGTCGCGCTCCGGCGGCCCCCGCGATCTCCCGGCCTCCTGCCTCGCCCTGCCGCGATCCCGACGCGGCAGGGCCCGCCGCCGGCGGAACCGTCCCCTGGTGCAGCCCCGCCCTCGCCGGGAGGACGGGACCTCCTGCCGCCTCCCCGGGGCTGCGGCGCAACGCCGCGCCGCAGCCCTGCGGCCCGTCTCCGGTCAGCCCGCTCCCTCGCGCCGCCCATCCCCGGACAGTTTCGGCGCGACCGTCTCCATCCCCTGATCGCTCCCGCCAGCGACGGGCGAACCAGCGCATGGCGCTGCAGGCGCCGCGGTCCGCCCCGCTCCCGCGTCCGCGGCGGACGGGCCCGGAGAGCCGCCCGGCCGCCCTCGCCCGGATTCGCCCGGGGCCATTCCCAAATCGCCGCCGTGCCTGGCGCATCAAGGGGGGAGAACGGTCACGACCCCGGATGACTGGGGGTTCTTTCTTGATGGTGCGAGTGAAAGACTGGAGGGCGGCCCGCTCGCCGATCGCCCCGAAGTGATCGGGCCAGTGGAACGAGGGGGCGCCCGCTGGCGGCGTCCGGGAACCGGATTCCTCCGTCGCCGGATCACGGGCGACGCGGCCGGAACCCGGCGACCGGGAACGCTCCTGCAGGCAGCGCAGCGCCGCCGCCCCTTGCCGAAACCATCGTGCGCGAGGACGTCATGGCGTTCGACCCGGGAACCGTTGACCGGCTTGCGGCCACGCTGACCGCGGCAATGAACCGCCGATCCGGCGTCAAGGCGGCCGCCGCCGGCATTGCCTCGGCGCTCGCGGCCAGCGCCGGCGCGGACGCGGCCGGGGACGGCGACCGCGGCGAGCGCGGCGACCGCGGCGGCCGGAAGAACCGGCGCAGGAGCCATCACGGCCCGGACCGGGAAGACGCGCCGCGGCATGACCGCGCCGGCAATCCTGCCAATCCCGGCGGCGCGGACCGGCCCGGCCGGCGCGAGCCGGCGCGGACCGGACCGACCGGGCCCCGCGGCCCCGTCCACTCCGGGGGCGGAGATGCCGCCGGCAAGGGCCCCGGGCCGGCCGGACCCTGCGGCGACGGCTCTCGCCTCGATAACCAGTGCAGCAAGGACGGCGACTGCTGCACCGACCTCTGCGAGATCCGCCTCGGCAGGAAGAACAAGGACCGCCTCGGCCGCTGCCGCTGCACGCGGCTCGGCGGGGCCTGCCAGACCTCGAAGAACTGTTGCGGCGGCGCGTCCTGCGTGAACGGGGCATGCCAGCGGACGCCGGCCGCCCCAACCGGCGGGGGAGCCACCGGCCCCACCGGACCCGCGGGCGTCTCCGGCCCGCCCGGACCCGCGCTGGTCATCAAGGGCTCGGTGCAGACCGCCGCGGACCTGCCGCCCACCGGCAACCCTGGCGACGGCTGGGTCGACCAGAGCACCGGCGATCTCTACACCTGGGACCCGGCGTCCGGCCGCTGGGTCAACGCCGGCAACCTCTCCGGACCCACCGGACCGACCGGCCGCGCCGGCGCGCCGATGGTGATCCGCGGCAGCGTCGCCAACCCCGGGCAGTTGCCGAACCCCGGCGGCGCGGGCGACGGCTACATCGACCAGGCCACCGGGAACATCTACAACTGGGACCCCGGCTCCGGGCAGTGGGTGGATGGCGGCCGGATCGTCGGCCCGACTGGCGCTCAGGGCGCGCAAGGCGCGCGCGGACCCGCCGGCGCGGCCGGGGCGACCGGGTCGGAGGGGCCGCTCGGCGGCGCCGGGCCGGCGATGACCATCATCGGCAGCGTCACCGCCGCCGGCAATCTGCCGGTGACCGGCGCAGCCAGCGAGGGGTACTACAACACCGAAAACGGCCACCTCTACACCTGGGACCAGGCCAACGGGCAGTGGATCGATGTCGGCCTGATCCAGGGTCCGCGCGGCATCCAGGGCACCCCCGGAGACGAGGGTCCAACCGGACCCATCGGCGAGGGCCTCACCGGCCCCTCAGGCCCGACCGGCGCCGACGGCGCAACCGGATCGACCGGCGCGAGCATCACTGGTCCGACCGGGATGACCGGCTCGACCGGCCCCACCGGCCCCACCGGTTCGACCGGCATGACCGGGCCCACCGGCCCCACCGGCATCACCGGATCAACCGGCCCCACCGGCATCACCGGACCGACTGGCGCAGCCGCCACCGGCGCCACCGGCGCCACCGGCGCGGCCGCCACCGGACCGACCGGCGCAGCCGCCACCGGGCCAACCGGCGTGACAGGCCCAGCCGGACCCACTGGCCCAGCCGCCACCGGACCGACCGGGCTGGCCGGGCCGACCGGCCCCACCAGCGTCGCCAATGGCCCGACCCTGCCCACCGCGGCGATCCAGTACAACCGCGGCGGCGTGTTCTACGGGGAATCCAACCTCCGCTGGTTCTACAGCGGGGAGTCGGTCCGCCTGCGGATCGCCAACACCGACGGCCCGACCGGCGCGACGGTTGTGAGAATCATCGGCGCAACCGGACAGGTCGGGCCGCTCCTCCAACTGGTGGATTCGAACGGCGGGGAGATGGCCCGGTTCACCGCCCCCAGCGCCACCACCTTCTTCATCGGCGACCGGGCCGGGCTGAACTCCACCGCCGCCAACAACATCGCCATCGGCGCGTTGTCGTTGCAGAACGCCACCGGCACGCGGAACGTCGCCATCGGGCTCAACTCGATGCAGGCCGCCACGACCGCCGGAAACAACGTCGGCGTCGGCGCGTCGACGCTGACCGCGATCACCACCGGCCTGCGCAACACCGCCATCGGCGACCGGGCGATGCAGACCGCCACCACCGACACCTCCAGCGTCGCCATCGGCAACCAGGCCCTGCAGACCGCCAACGGCGGGACCGAGAACATCGCCATCGGCCACGTCGCGCTAAACGCCCTGACCACCGGCACCCTGAACAGCGTGGTGGGCTCCCAGGCGGGCATCGCGCTGACCACCGGCTCCGGGTCCGTCGCCATCGGGTACCGGTCGCTGAACGCCGCCACCACCGGCAACTACAGCACCGCTCTCGGCTACCTCGCGCTCGTCAGCGGCAACTACACCAACGCCACCGGCGTCGGCGCGAACAGCGCCGTGACCGGGAACAACCAGGTCCAGCTCGGCGACTCCGCCACCACCACCTATGCCTACGGCGCAGTGCAGAACCGCTCCGACGCCCGCGACAAGGCGGACATCCGCGACACCGTCCTTGGGCTCGATTTCATCCGCGCCCTGCGCCCGGTCGATTTCCGCTGGGACTACCGGGAGGACTACCGCCCCGCGCCGCCCCAGCCGCCCGATCCCGCGGCGAACGCATCCGCATGGGCCGCCCACGCCCGGGGCATGGCGGCCTGGCGGCAGGCCGCGTCTCCCGGCGCCCTGACCCCGGACGGATCCCGCAAGCGGAACCGGTATCACCACGGCCTGATCGCGCAGGAGGTGCGCGATCTGCTGGCGGCCCGGGGCATCGACTTCGGCGGCTACCAGGACCACTCCCTGAAGGGCGGCGAGGACGTGCTCTCGCTGGGCTACGAGGAGTTCATCGGTCCCATCATCAAGGCCATCCAGGACCTCGCCGAGGAGCATGCCGCCCTTCGCGACCGGATCGCCCGCCTCGAATAGCAGGCGGGCAGGCGCCGTCGCCCGTCAACGGAAGCCCCTCTCCTGCCGCAGCGGGGGAGGGGGCACCCTGCCTGAACGGACCGAAATCCAGCCCAGTTGAAAAACCCGGAGGTCTGGGTGGGCCCACGACCCGACAAAAGCCCCGCTCCCTCCCACAGGGAGCGGGGTTGGGGTGAGGGAAGATTGCCGGAGTTTCAAACCTGTCCGGGCATGCAGGGGTTTGGGGTAAGGGCTCGTGGCAGGAACGGGGGCCGACTCCAACCCTGCCCGGGCCAAGGGCGGCCGGAGCCGGCCCGGAGGTTCGGAACCGTCCGGGCAAGAGGCCGGGGCCGTTCCCCGCTACCGGATCGCCACCCGCCGCCCGCCGCCCTCGCAGGACGCCCGCGCCGCCAGTGCCACCGCCAGCGCCGTCCGCGCGTCGGAGGGCATCGCCCGCTCCGGGCGCCGGCCCTCGCGGATGCACTCGATGAAGTACGCGCACTCCGCGGCGTAGTGGTCGCCGCCCTCGGGCGTCAGCCGCTCCGGGTCGCCCTCGGTGGGGAACCAGTCGAGGGCATTCACCCCCGCCCCCATCTCCACGCTGCGCCCGCCCGCCCGGAAGGCATACTCCAGCGCGCCGCGTTCCCCCAGCACCTCGATCCGCGAACTGAACGGGTAGGACTCCGGCATCATCATGCCGCCGTCCACCATCGCCGTCGCGCCGTCCGGGTACTCGATCAGCGCCTGCACCCGGTCGATGCCCCCGGAGCGCGGGTTCACCTCGCCGTGGGCCGTCACCGCCAGCGGAGCCCCGAAGATCCAGTTCAGCGCATCGTAGTCGTGGATCATCATGTCGATGACCGCGCCGCCGGTCAGGTCCGACCGGCTGAACAGCGCCGACCAGGCCGGGAACGGCTGCCGCCGCGTCGCCAGCCCCGCCCGCGGCGCGCCGATCGCGCCCGACTGCGCCCGCCGCGCGATCTCCATGTACTCCGCCCAGAAGCGCAGCACGTGGGCGATCATCAGCACCGGGCCGTCCTGCTCGCGGGCCACCAGCGCATCCGCGTCCTCCAGCGTCATCGCGATCGGCTTTTCGAGGAGGACGTGCTTCCCGGCGTCGAGCGCCGCCTCGGTCACCTCGCGGTGCTGCGGGGTCGGCAGGCAGATGTCCACCGCGTCGATCTTCGGATCGCCCAGGATGGCGGCCAGGTCATCCGTCCAGCGGCTGCCCAGGTCGGCCGCGAGCGGCTCCCCGCGGTCCGGCCGCGGCGCGTAGACCGCCGCGATCTCCACCTCCGGCATGGCCGCGTAGGCCTTGCCATGCGTGCTCCCCATGAACCCCGCGCCCAGCACGGCAAGTCGGACCATGATGCGCCTCCGAAGGGCTTAGGGCTTATGGGCTTGTGGCTTGTGGCTTGTGGCTCACAGCCGGGTGCCGGATCCAATAACCAGCTCGCGTTCCAACCAGCCATAAAGCCTACAAGCCCACAAGCCCATAAGCCACAAGCCACAAGCCACAAGCCCACTACTCGGGAACGAACTTCCGCACATGCCGGTACGAGCCGGCCATCGCGCGGTCCACGTCGGCGAGCGGGGGGATCGTGCCGTCGAACTCCACCTCGACCGAGCAGGGGCCGGAAAAGCCCGCCGCGTCGAGGTTCTTGAAAATGGCGGCGTAGTCGATCTCGCCGGTGCCCACCTCGGGGAAGTTCCACACCCCGGCCCCGCCGATCTTGTCCTTGACGTGCACGTGGGCCACGGTGTCCACCGCGCCCGGCAGATCGCCCAGCGGGTCGGTGTCGCCGTAGAAGATCACGTTGCCGGCGTCGTAGTTGATGCCGACGTTCGGCCGCCCGATCCGCGCGATCAGCGCCTTCGACATCACCCCGGTCGCCAGCAGGCCGCCGTGCGTCTCCAGGCAGATGGTGATGCCGTCCCGCGCCGCCTCGTCCGCCAGCGTGCCGATCCGCTTCAGGAACTCCTCGCGCTGGTGGTCCAGCGACCCCGCCGAGGAGGCGTCGTGCCCTCCGGTGCTGGTCGTGATCATGGTGATGCCCAGTTCGCGGCACAGCCGGAGCGCCTTGCGGAACTGGTCCATCCCCTCGTCGGTCACCAGGTCGGAGTGGCCGGACAGGGAGACCGCCGTCAGCCCGTGCTGCTTCAGCAGGGCGCGCAGGTGGTCCAGTTCGGCCTGGTCGGCGTCGCGGGTGACATGCTCGGTCCAGCCCGGCACGCTGGCGAGTTCCACCGAGCGGAACCCCGCGCGGGCGATGCCGTCGAGCGCCTCCTCGAGGGAGTAGCCGTGATAGGAATTGCTGGACGCGGCGAGGCGGTCGGCCACGGAAGATCCTTTCTCGATGCCCGGCGCCGGGCGAGCGGCAGGCGGCAGGGGGAGCGGCCGCTACTCTCTGAACCAGCGGCGCCCCGGCTTGAACTGCATGTATTCGACGAACAGCCCGTCCTCGATGACGAACGCGACCCGCGCGAACGGCGGCGAGCCCACCTCGAACGGCGCGAGGTAGAGGTCCTTGCCCTCGAGGTGCGCGTCGAGGTCCTCCACCGCCCAGGCGATGTGCGGGGCGTCCTGGAAGACCGGGTCGATCGGGCTGTCCTCCGCATAGCGCAGGAACTCGATGCTGTTCGGGTGATCGTAGGGGCTGGTCACCCAGCACTTGCTGGAGGGAATCCAGTCCTCGTCCGGCTGAGGATCGATCGCCCGCAGCCCGACGTGATGGAACCGCTTCGCGAGGTTCGGCATGGCGTCGGATTCCTTCCGGCGGCGCGCGCCCCGCGGCCCCGCTCCCGCCGTGGCGGGGCGGGGCCGCGGGCGGCTGCCCTACATTCCCGCGCCTTCCGGCACGGTCAGGCCCTTGAAGTCATCGCCCAGCGCGAAGCCCATCGCGTCGGCCTTGACCTTCTCCTTGTCGAAGTCGTTGGCGCCGGCGACGTACTTGTTGCTGATGATGTCCTCGGCCTTGATCTCCTTGGTCAGCTGGCCGATGTCGAACGCCGTCTTGAGGAAGGTGTTCCAGGACTCCATCGAGGCCTCGCCCCAGCCCATCGGGCGGGTCGCCCAGTCGCCGCGGAACACGTTCGCCAGCTGCCACATGGACTCCACCGCGACCTGCTTGTCGGTGAAGACCTCCTGCAGCGCGGGCAGCGCCTCCATCGTGATCTGGGTGGCGGCCAGCGGGTTCTGGTGCCCGAACTCGAGGCCCTGCGCCCACCCCTTGAGGTAGGTGGTGTAGACCGCATCGAGGTTCGCGTCGCCGTAGTCCGCGGAGCGGATGACGAAGGAGTTGGCCGGGAACTTCGACCACTCGGAGCCGAGGATGTAGTCGAAATCGAGCCCCGAGGCGTACCACTGGGCGCGCAGGCCCGCCCAGGCGAGGGCGGAATCGACCTGCCCCTGCGCCAGCGCCTGGCCCCAGGTCTGGCCCGCGTCCACGTAGGAGACGGTCTTCGGATCGACCCCGGCCTGCGCCAGTTCGGGATCGGTGATTCCCTGCCAGCCCGCGCTGCCCAGCGAGATCGTCTTGCCCTCGAGCCCCTTCAGCGACTCCGGCTTCTCGCCCTTGCGGAACGCGAAGTCGAACACGTCGTAGGCGCCCATCTGGAACACCGAAGTCAGCGGGATGCCCTGCTCCACCGTCAGCGAGAAGACGCCCGGCGACGGGTAGGCCATGTCCGACTGCCCGGAGTCGACCGACTTGGTGCCGGCGGTCGCCTCCATCGGGCCCGGCTCGAGGGTGGTCTCGAGGTCCCCGAAGTACCCCATCTTCTTGGCGACCCAGTACGGGTAGTCGTCCAGCACGTCGACGGTGCCGCGCGGCGACACCCAGCGCACCGAGTTCTCGGCGGGCTGGAAGGCCAGCACGTGCGAGCGGCCCAGCACCTCGAGGGCCGGCGCGGCGAGACCCAGCGCGGCGGCGCCCTGGACCATCTGGCGGCGGCTGATCTTCCGGCTCACGAACGCGTCGATCAGCGAGTCCACGCGATTCATCCCGTTCTTTCCTCCGACTGGCCTCGCGCTCCGAGGCTCTCCGGCCGGACCCGTTCGTCCGGCGTCGCCTGTGACTGCGCCCGTGCCGGGCGGGAGTCCTTCGTCAGGGGCAGGCCGCTACGCCTGCCAGCTCGCGTACTTCTTGCCGATCCAGTAGAAGAACACGTAGATCGACACGCCCATCAGCGCCAGCAGCAGGATGATGGCGTAGAAGTTCTCCATTTTCACCATCGACGACCAGTACATCAGCTGGTTGCCCAGCCCGTTCTTGCCGCCGACCATCTCCGCGCCGACCGCCGTCAGCATCCCGAAAATGGCGCCCACCCTCAGCCCGACGATGATCATCGGCAGCGCCAGCGGGAACCGCACCTTGGCGAATATCTGCAGCGTGCTGGCCCCGTAGGATTTCGCCAGCGCGATCTTGGCGAGGTCCGTCCGCCGGAAGCCGGTGGCCGAGTTGATCATCACCATCGGCCCCACCGCCAGCGCGACCGCGATGATCCGCGGGATCGAGTTGAACCCGAACCGCAGGATCAGCAGCGGCACCAGCGCGATCATCGGGGTGGTCACCAGCAGCAGGATGTAGGGCGTGATGATCTTCTCCACCAGCGGGAACTGGGTCACCACCGCCGCCAGCACCAGCCCGATTGCCGCCCCGATCGCGAACCCGATGCCGAGTTCCATCAGCGTGATCTTCATGTGCGGCCAGAACAGGTCCGGGAAGCGGGTCACCAGCGTCCGCCCGATGGCGCTCGGCGCGGGCAGGATGTAGGGCTTGATGTCGAAGGCCTTGACCGCGAACTCGGCCAGCCCGACCACGATCACCGCCACCAGCGCGATCAGCCCGATGTCCCGCCAGCCGCTGGCGAGATTGCTGCTCGTCAACGCCGACCAGTTCGTCAGATCGACGTCCTCGCCCCCCTCCTTCGCGTCGCCGAACGTGGGGATCGTGTCTCTCAGCTCGCTGGCCATTCACTGCTCCCTGTCTCGGCGCCGGGCGCCAGGTTCCGGGTGTCGGGCTTCGGGCATCTGGTGTCTGGTGTCTGGTATGTGGTGTCTGGTCGGCAGGCGCGAGCGCGGGCGCTCTCCCGCCGTCCGCGGTCAGTCGGCCGCCTGCGGGGCGTAGACGCCCGTCTCGATGGTCCGCTTGATCTCGATCACCGACCTGATGAAATCGGGCTCGAAGGTCATCTCGATGGTGCGCGGGCGCGGCAGGTCGATCGGGAAGATATGGGCCAGCCGGCCCGGCCGCGGCGTCAGCACCACCACCCGGTCCGCCAGGAAGATCGCCTCCGACACGTTGTGGGTGACGAAGATGATCGTCTTGCCGGTCTCCATCCACAGCCGCTGGATCAGCAGGTTCATCTCGTCGCGGGTGAACGCATCGAGCGCCCCGAAGGGCTCATCCATCAGGATCACGTCCGGGTCGTAGGAGAGGCAGCGGACGATGCTGGCCCGCTGCTGCATGCCCCCGGAGAGTTCCCGCGGGTACTTGTTCTCGAACCCGGCCAGCCCGACTTCCTCGAGCAGCCGCTTGATCCGCGGCCGCGCCGGCGCGGGGTCCATCTTCTTGATCTCGAAGGGGAACAGGATGTTCTGCTCCAGGTTGCGCCACGGCAGCAGGTTGGCTTCCTGGAAGATCATCCCGATCTCGGGGCGCGGGGCCGTCACCGGCGTGCCGTTCAGCACCACCTGCCCCGAGGTCAGCTCATGCAGGCCGCTCATCGCCCACAGCAGCGTGCTCTTGCCGCAGCCCGAGGGACCGAGAATGCAGACGAATTCGCCCGGCTCGATCTCCAGGTTCAGGTTTTCCAGCGCGTGCACCGACCCGGTCTGGGTCTTGTAGTGCTTGGTGGCCCGCTCCACCGTCATCAACGGCGCCAACTTCCGGAACCCTCCTCCGCCGGTGGCGCCCCCGCCCCGCGGCGTCGTCGCGTCGATCTCGCCCGGGCGAGCCGCATCCGTATCCAGCGCCTTGCGGGCGCCATGCGCCCGCTTCCTCGCGCGGCTGGCCGGGCCCTGAAAACGTTTGCCAGCCCACCCCCGCCTCGTCCGTCGCCTGTGACCGAGGCTCCCAGGGTGCGCCGGATTCTAGGAACGCCGCGCGCCCCCTGTCAACAGCGGCCCCCGCCCCGCCACGACC
>JBJTKE010000281.1:0-4316 GCA_046096285.1 Chloroflexota bacterium | reverse complement strand
TTGCCCAGCCGTGCGAGGGTGACGGCTGCTGGGGCGCTGGCCGCGAGATCACCATCCAGGTCATCGACGCGTCGGTGAAGGTCCCCGTCGACGAGGTCCGCGCGGCGTTCGAAGCCGCCACCATCGTCATCTTGGCGCCGGTGGCGGCTTCGAACTCCGCGCGGACCTCGTCGACGGGGACCTTCACCGACGCGTCGATGACCTGGATGGTGATCTCGCGGCCAGCGCCCCAGCAGCCGTCACCCTCGCACGGCTGGGCAACCACCGGCGGCTTGAGACCCGCCGGGTCGGGCGTCGCAAAGCCGTTGTCCTGCGCGGCGGCTCCCTTCAGGAACAGGTTGATCGCGGTGGCCGAGACGCCGAGCGCCGTCATGCCCCGAACGAAGTCGCGCCGGTCGAGCTTTCCGCTGTACAGCGCTCCAGCCAACTGGTGAACGCGGCGATCCGCCATTGGACCAATCCTCCTCAACGCGATGCCGGCACCCCTGCCGGCGATCTCTTGCGACCGTCGATCCGGCCGCGGTCCCGGACGCCCGGAACCAGAGCGTTGCTCCCTGCTCAACCGGGGCCAGTCTCGGCCCCGTCGCGGCGACACTGCCCCGTGCGGGCAGTTTAGCCTACCCGTCCTCCGTGGATCACGTCCCGCAGCAAGCCGCACATCTTGACCGGGTCGTCCGCCTGCCACACGTTGCGGCCGTAGACCACCCCCTTGGCGCCCGCTTCGAGGGCCAGCCGCAGGTTGGCGATGACCGGGGCCGGGTCCGGGGAGCGCACCCCGCCCAGCACCAGCACCGGCAGCGGGCACCCGTCGATCACCTGCCGCATGGTCGCGGTGTCGCCGGTGAAGGTGGTCTTGATCGCGTCCGCGCCGAGTTCGGCCGCCATCCGGGCGGCGAAGGCCAGCAGTTCCGCGTCGCGCTGGTCGTCCATCCGGGCGCCCCAGAGGACGGACTCGACGATCACCGGGATGCCCACCCGCGCCGCGGCGTTGCAGTGGGCGGCGAGGTCGCGCACGTTGTCGGCGAACTCCTTGCCCTCGATCATGCCGACGATCAGGAACATCGTGATCGCCTCGGCTCCCATCTGCAGGGCGTCCTCGGGCGAGCAGACGATGCGCCAGTGCTCCCCCTGGGCCGTGTCCTGCAGCCGCGTCGGGAGGCCCTTCATCACGTCGTGGTTGTAGATCCAGTCGGCACGGACGATGGGGGACGGGGCGCCGCGGAAGCCGAACAGGTGGCCGCCCTGCTTCATCATCCCCGGGGAGATGAGGATGCCGTCCGGCCCGGCGTCGATGATCTTCGCCAGGACGCCCATCGCGTCCTCCGAACCCGGCTTGGGTCCGAGCGTGATGCCATGATCGAAGGCCGTGATGAACGACCGGCCGCTTTCGCGGTTGAACAACCGGTCGAGCCGGAGACTCGCGCCGCTCACGTTTCCGCTCCCAGGGACGCCGCGATCCGGCCGCAGCTGCCCGCCGAAGGCGCCCGCGGCCAACGCCCGGCACCCGCCGGAGGACGCGTCCGCACCTGACATGATTGTCGGCGTTCCGGGGCGTTTGTCAACCGGTTGGCGCGGCGGGACAGCCGCCTCGCGCAAGCCGGATACAATCCGCGCATGACCGCCACTTCCTCGCGGCAGGCCGCGCCCGCCCGCTCCAGCGCCTCCCCCGAACCGCTCTCCCCGCGCCGCTGGGGATGCACCCCGCATGGCGCCGGATGGAGCGTGCTGCTGCCCGGCCTCGGCGAGGTGCACGTCGCCCGCCTCGGCTGGGCGAACGCCCGCAACGACGCCGGCGGCGCCGACGCCCTGAACTTCCTCGCCGCGTTGCAGGGCGAAGTCTGGGGGATGCCTCCCGACGAATGGGTGCCCGCGAACATCCTCGCGATCCTGCCGGACACCGGCGGTTCGGTGCTGGCCGCGTACCGGGCCGGGGCAGGCTGGAACGCCGAAGGCTGGCTCGGCTTTGCGCTGGCTGCCGGCAGCAGCAGCGGAGTGCTCGTGTCCCACATGCTCGGGGTGCGGGCCGACCTGCGCGGCTCTCACGACCTCGGCTGGCTGCTGAAGGCCATCCAGGGCTACGAGGCGCTCCGCACTGGCCACACCACCGCCGTGTGGACGTTCGATCCGATGCGCGGCGCCAACGCCCGCCTCAACCTCGAGAAACTCGGCGCCACCGTGTCGCTGCTGACGCTCGACAAGTACGGGGCCATCCGCAGCGACCTCTACGGTGACGTTCCCAGCGACCGCTTCACCGCCCGCTGGGACCTGACCGCGGATGCGACCGCCCGGCGGCTCGCAGCGGTCCACGAAGGCGCTTACCGGCCGCCGTCGGCGGAGGAAACCGCTCATCTGCCCGAGGCCGCGCCGGGCGCGGAGGAGCCGATGCTGCGGTTCGCCATCCCCGGCGACATCGACCGGCTTTCCCGCGAGGACCCCGCCGCGGCAATGGCATGGCGCCGCGCCATGCGGCGGGTCGTCGGATCGCTGCTCGATACCGCGGACGCCCTGCCGGGCACCCCGCCCTCGGATCCGGCGCTGACGCGCCATTTCACATCGAGCAACCGGTACACGATCACCGGCTTCGCGTCGTCCGCCGGAGAGGACGGCGAGCGGCGCAACGCGTACATCCTGCAGCGGCGCGGAAGCGCCGGGGAGTCCTGACCGTGAAGATTGTCCGCGCCGACGTCTACCTGCTCGACCTCGAGCTTCGCACCCCGTTCACCACCTCCTTCGGGACCGCGACCGTCCTGCGCCGGCCCTACGTCCTGCTGCGGACGGACGACGGCCGCCGCGGACTGGGCGAGATCCCGACCCTGCCCGATCCTGCCTACAAGGCCGAGGTCGATCACCCGGCCGTGCTCACCTCGCTGGAGCGCTTCGTCCTGCCTTCCGCCGCGAGGGCGCAGCGGGAGCGGGGCGGCATCGCCGACGTGGCAGGCCTGCGGGCCAGCTATGCCTGGATCAAGGGCGCGGTCTTCGCCAAGAGCGGCGTGGAGGCCGCGTTCTGGGACCTCCTCGCCCAGCGCGAGGGCGCGCCGCTGTGGCGCATGTGGGGCGGCACGCGCCGGTCGTTCCCGGTCGGGGTGAGCATTGGCGGCAAGACGCTGGACCAGGTGCTGGCCCTCGCCGACAACGCGGTGTCGCTCGGTTTCCAGCGGCTGAAGGTGAAGATCTGGCCGGGCTTCGATCTCGAACCCGCGCGCGCGCTGCGAGAGCGGTTCCCCGGCATCATGTTGCAGGTCGACGCCAATTCGGCCTATGACCTGTCCAACTGGGAGCGCCTCAAGGGACTGGACGGGCTCGACCTGCTGCTGATCGAACAACCGCTCTACGATGACGACCTCTATTTCCACTCCCTGATCAGCCGGGAAATCCGGACTCCGCTCTGCCTCGACGAGTCGGTCCACTCGCTGCGGGACGCCGAGGTCGCGCTGGCGCTGTGGGGCGATCTCGCCGCCGATCGGCTTGTCATCAACATCAAGCCTCCCCGCGTCTCCGGCTTCTCCGAGGCCATCGCCATCGCCGAACGGTGCGCCCGGGAGGGCGTCCGCACCTGGATCGGCGGGATGCTGGATTCAGCCTGGGGCAAGGCGATGAACCTCAACCTGAACACGCTGGAAGCCATCACGCTGCCCGGGGATCATTTCTCACCCGGGGGCATCTACTTCGTGGAGGACCTCACCACCAGCCCGCTCTCCTGCGAGGCCGGGGTGTTCACTATCGGCGACGGCGTTTCCGCAGGCGTCGAGATCGACTGGGAGCGCTTCGACCGGCTCGCCGAGAAGCAGTTTTCCGTGGAGTTCAGCGGGTAGGGCGCTTGCGCGGTGGCGGCGTCGAGTCCGCCCTCCCTGCCACGCCGCCCGCTCCGGCCGCACTGGCGCTCCCCGGCATGCCCGGCGACGGGGGCGAAACTGACGCCGCGATCTCGTCCCATTTTCCCCGGAGAACTACACTCCGCCGTGGAAATCGCGCGCTTCCCCGGTGCCGGGAAGCGAGGTCGAACAGGAGAGGACGCCACCCATGAGCAGCAGCCGCTGGGACCCGTGGAACGAATTCGTGAGCCTTCGCGACGCCATGAACAACTTGCTCGAGGAGAGCTTCGTCTCGCGCCCGCGGGGCGAGAGCGCCCCTTCGGCCCCGCAAAGCGCGGCCGCTGGCACCTCGGGCCTCGCGCTGGACATCCGGGAGGGTCAGGACGCCTTCGAGGTGGTCGCCTCGGTGCCCGGCGTTTCCCCGGATGACGTCGAAATCACCGTGATCGGCGACCGGTTGCTGATCAGTGGGGACCGTCGCGACGACGCCGAGCAACGCGACCC
>JBJTKE010000280.1:0-9497 GCA_046096285.1 Chloroflexota bacterium | reverse complement strand
CCGGCGCGGCCGTCGCGGGCGCGCAGCGGCTGGCCACATACACCGGGTTGCGCCCGCGGCGGGGCAGGGACCCGGTGGCGGGTAGCTGTTGCGCGCCGGGCCCGCGGGCCCGCGGGCACGGTTACGAGCTCGGGTCGTTGGGATCGGTGCCCGCGTTGATTTCGTCGCCGTCCAGTTTGCCGTCCTGATCGTCGTCGGGGTTGAGGGGGCCGGTCAGCCCGAGGTTCCACTCCTGCCCGTCGGTCGCGTTGTCGGAGTCGCTGTCGGGATTGAACGGGTCGGAGCCGATCTGGTACTCCATGTCATCGGAGAGCCCGTCTCCGTCCGAGTCGAGGCTGCCATCCTGGCCGGCGGCGCTCTCCCCGCCCCCGGAGCCCTGTTCCTGCGGCTGCGGCTGCGTCGCGGCGGGATCTACCGGCTGAACCATCACCGGCGTCTGCGCCGGTCCCGTCCCCGAGCGCGACCCGTCGGCCGGGGTGTTGCCGGGCCCATAGATCGCGTCCGCCACCTCATCGAAATCGTTGATGCCGTCGCCGTCGGTGTCGTCCACCAGCGGTAGGGTGCCAAACTCCTTGACCTCTTTCGCGTCGTTCAGGCCGTCGCCATCGGTGTCGGCCAGCCCGGGGTCGGTGTTGAGTTCGTCCTCCTCGGCGTTGGTCAGGCCATCCCCGTCGGGATCGTCCGGGTTGACGCCACTCGATGCCTCCGGCGTCTCGCCGCGGTCCCGTCGCCGCTCCCGGGACTCGGGGGTCGCGGCCGCGGGCGCATCGATTTGTCCCGCTGCGTCCGGAGCAGCCGCGGGCTCCGCGGCAGGGGCCGGGGCCGGCTCGCCGGCGGCGGCAGGCGCGGCGGCCAGCCGGGGCACCGCCGGGCCGATCACCGCGACCGCGACCTCTGCGCCGCCGTCATACCCGGTCACCGTGAGCGGACCATCGACGGCGCGCGCCTCGCCCGCCGCGAGCGGAATGAACTGCCCGTCCTGGGTGGCGACCTCGGCGGACCCGGCAACGAGCAGCACCAGCGACGGCCCGGTGCCCGCCGGCACATTCACCGACTGCGCGCCAGCAAGGCTCACGCCCACCAGGTCGAGGTCATGCCTGCCGCCCGGACCCGAAAACGGCAAACTGGCGAAGCCGCCCTCCGGGGCTTGCGGGGCGGTATCCGCCGGAAAGAGGAAGAGTTCATAGTAGGGTGCAGCGGTGGCGCCCATCGCCACCCGGAGCTGGGTGCTGCCGTCGCGGGTCAGCATCGCCTCGCCGCCCGCCAGCCGCACCTGCTCGCCCGCACGGGTGTCCTCAACGACAATCGCGCCGTCGCCCGCGACGATGAACCCGGTGGCGGCCTGTTCCGGCCCGGCGTTGACGGGTGGTTCGGCCGTCTCCTTCGCAACCATCCAGGAGATCAGCGAATCCGGGATATCGACCACGCCCTGCGCGATCACCCGCGCGGCGCCGGTGGCTGGCGAGGGATCGGCCGGCCCGATGAAGGCCAGGGCGGGGACCGCCCCCGACAATCCGGCGACCAGGAGCGCCGCGGCCAGCGTCCGGCGGCCGGGTGCGAGTGGTTCGGGCAGATTCATCGTCGCTCCTCTCGACGCCCATCCCGGCGTCAGGGCCCGGATCGCCGGGCAGCCTCGGCCCGGCGGTCCGTCCCGGCCGGGATGGCCGATTCAGCCCCCGAATTGTCGCCGTTCGCGCGCCCGGCGCACAGGGGCCGCGGGTGTCTGCCGCAGGCACAGCGGAATCGATGCGTTCCGGCTACCTTTACGCGCGACGGGTCCGGATCGGTTCGCGGCCCGGTCAATGGTGCGCTGGCATGGCGGACCGGCGCCGAGGGAGGAAGCCAAGCCGATGCGGGTTGCGGTCATGTCGGACATTCACGGATACAGCATCGCCCTGGAGTCGGTGCTGGCGGACATCGGGCAGCTGGTACCCTTCGACCAGGTGGGGGTGGGGGGCGATCTCTGCGAGGTCGGGCCCGCCCCGGCCGGGGTCATCCGGCGGCTGCAGGGCCTCCCGTTCACGGTCCTGCAAGGCAACACCGACTTCGACATCGCCCTCGCGGCCGATGGGGTTCACGAGAGCGACGAACTGGACTATGTGCTGGAGCAGATCGGACGGGAGGGCGCGGAATGGCTCCGGCGGCTTCCCCGGACCGTCCGCATCACGCCGCCCGGTGAGCAATCCCCCGATGCCGACCTGCTCGTGTGCCATGCCAACCCGCACGATCTCAACCGCCGCCTCGAACAGGACATGAGCGACCGCGAGTTGCGGGAGGTCATCGCCGGGGAGCGGGCCGCGGTGATCGCGTTCGGCCATCACCACGTCGCCTACCTGCGGGAACTCGATGGCCTGCTGCTGGTGGACGTCTCCGCGGTCGGCAACCCGAAGGACGGCGACCTTCGCTGCAAGTACGGCATCTTCGAGTGGAAGGGCAGGCCCCGAGGCTGGGAGGCCGACATCCGCCGCGTCCCCTACCCGCTGGACGCCACCCGGGAGCAAATCCTGGCGAGCGGCCTCCCGAACCCGGAGCGGACGCTGGCGCGGCTCGAACGGGCTTCGTATCGCCGCTGAACGGCGAAAAGCCGCCCGGCCGAAACCGCGCTGCGAGGACTCCCGTCTGGGCGGCGTCCGGGGGAAAAACAAGCGGGCCGGAGCCTCGCGGCTCCGGCCCGTGTGGGATTGGCGTTCCCGGTTTAGCTGACGAACGCCACGTTCATCTCGCCGCCGGAGGCGTCGGAGATGGACGAGCCGGCGTTCGCGCCGATCCCAAGGCTGGTCGCGTTCGAGTAATCGGTGCCCGCGACCGCCACCTGGCCGACGGAGTCGCCGACGCCGACGGCGCCGCCGATGTTGCCGCCGCTGTTGATGTCACCAGCGGAGACCGCGCCGCCGTTGGCGCCGGTGTTGGAGCCGCCGCCGTTTCCGGCAAGCGCGGTCTCGACAGCCTGCGCGAAGATCAGATTGCTCACCTGGTTCCCTCCCTTGTCCTGATCGGCCGAACTCTGGCGATCCGGACCTCCGAGGGCCGCCACCCACAACTGGCGAACCCTTGCCGTCATCGCCGTGGGAGCACTCTAGCACCCGCCCCGGCGTTTGTCAGCAAGGGTTCGGACCGTCTAGCTCACGAACGCGACGTTGAAATCACCGCCGCTGCTGTCCGCGATACCGGTCCCGGCGCTCGCGCCAGTGTTCAGGTTGGTGACGTTGGAGCCAGTGCCCGCGCCGACCATGACGCCGCCGTGGGTGTCGCCGACGCCGATCGCGGTACCGACGTTGCTGCCGCTGCGGACGGTGCCGGCGGCGATCGCGCCGCCGTTCGCGCCGGCGCTCGCGCCGCCGCCGTTGCCGGAAAGACCGGTCTCCACGTCCTGCCCGAAGATGAGATTGCTCACGTTTTCCTCCCTACCCATCAGTCCGGAAACGGTCGATTCCGTTCCCCGGCAGCTCCCACCTTCGGATCCCCGCCGAAGATTCCTCCGGAAGCGGCGCAATTGCCCCTCCGGCAAACTACCACCTGACCGATGGGCTGTCAATGAGGACGGGCTGCATACCTCACCTAACCGCGCGTTATCCGGCGCGCGCCGTCTTGCGCGTTTAGTATGTACGTACACTCTTGTTGAAACGAATCTCCGGTAGGTGATTTGCAGGAAAAAGAAAAAACGCCTAGAGTACGCAACCAGCGACGAGTCATCGTCGGTCCGGAAACGCGAGGGGTTGCGGCCGAGTCGTGGATGCTTCGGGCGAGGCACGAAAAAGGCCCGCCGGCGAAACCGGCGAGCCTGGTACCCCCAGCGGGATTCGAACCCGCGATCTTCACCTTGAAAGGGTGACGTCCTGGGCCGCTAGACTATGGGGGCCGGACCCCTGAACCTTACCTGTCTTTCGCGGCGCGTGTCAAACCGCGACGGACGACGACGTGACGGGCTGTCGCAGCCCAGGGACACCGCGAACGGCGCCCAACGCACGAGGGTTTGTCCGTACACCCATGGTTGAATCCAGAGGAGCGACGATGCAGCAACCGATGCCCAGCACAGCCGCCGAAGGGGCCGGCGGACTCCCGCCGGAACCAGTGGCGACAGCGCTTCAGCCCGTCGCCGTGGCCCCCGCCACGGTCAGCCGGCCGCGCTCTGACCGACGCTCCACGAAGTCCCAGCGGCCTGAGAAGACCGAGCGCAAGGCGAGCCGCCGGGCCAGCCGCCCGGCCGTCGCCTCGGATGCTCCGGGCTCCGCCGCAGTTCTCGCGGCCTCCCATGACGAGGCCTCCGGGGCGGATCTTCAGGCAGCGCAATTCGGGACCGGAGTACCGCTGGAATCCGGCCTCGAAACCGCGGCCGATGGTCCTTCCGATGCCAGGACGCCGGCAGCGCAGGCGGACGACCCGGCAACCCCGGCCCTCGCCCTTGCATCCGGTGGCACACCCACCATGCTCGTGGCGCCGCTGGTCGATACCAGCTCGGGACAGAAGATCGTGGAGCGGACCCGCGCGCAGTTCCACGCCGCCGAGTCGGCGGTGGCCGGGAACGCCGAGGTCATCTCGGTCATCGCCCCGCTCATCCGGCACGTCAATGGCGTCACCGAGCAACTGAACGATGCGCAGATCAACCTCGGGCGGCTGATGGCCGAGCGCGACGCCCTGCGCCAGCAACTCGCGGACCTGCAGGGAGTCGATGTCGCCCAGATCTCGCTGCTGCCCGTCGACTCGACGCTGGCCGCCGGCGAGCGGCACGGTTCCCGCCTCCAGCGAATCGAGAACCGCGCCGCCGAGCCCGCCGCCGAGTCCTCGGCGAAATTTCGGGTCCGGAACCCGCTCAAGGTCGACGCCCTCGCCACCCGCGAGGAGATGGCGCGGGTTGCCCGGCGGCGGCAGTTGCTGGCCATCGCCCTCTTCGGCGGAGTCGGCCTGCTCCTGTTCATGAACAGCAGGCAGGGCAACGACATCTCAAAGGTTTCCCGGGACAGCCTCGCTGATCTCCAGTTCGTCGGAATCTTCTTCAACATGTTCTTCATGGTCTGGATGCTCTACCGGGTGGTCCGGGTGGGCGGCAAGGGCGCGAAGTGGCTCTTCCCGCAGAACACCGGGAACCAGCGCCGCCACTAGGCCGAAGGGCTCATTGCGCCGGAACCGGTCACGACGGTCATCACCGGACCGTGGCGGCGAGCGCGAGCGACACCACCGCGCCCGCCGCCGCGCCAGCGAGCATCGCTCGCCGCGCCGGCCCCAGCGCCGCAACGCGGTCGGGCCATTGCCGCCAGAGCCGCTGACCGTCCTCGCTCAGTGCCGCGCAGGCCAGCACCGAGCCAGCGGCCACGATCGCGCCGGCCGCCGGCCCCACCGGGCCGGTCCGCAACGGTCCCCCGATCCCGGCGAACCACCGCACGACCGAGATCACGGACTCGGCGGCGAGCGCCGCCGGGATCGCGATGGCCTCGCCCAGCGGACCCCAGGCGGCCGCGGCCAGGCCGGCGGCCGCCGAAAGCGGAAACGCCACGCCCACCAGGGGGCCGATGGCCAGGTTCGCCGGCAGGCTGGCCGCGGGCAGGTCGCCCCGGATCGGCAGCAGCAGCGGCAGGGTGGCCAACTGGGCGGCGCCCGTGGCCACCGCCGCCGAAAGGATGGCGGAGACGGAAAACCCCGCGTCGAACCGGGCGGTGGCGGCCAGCGCGAGCGACGCCGCCAGCGACAACTGGAAGCCAAGCCCCCACACGATGCCGGGTGACGCGAGGGCCATCGCCGCCCCCGCCAGCAGGATCAGCGTCATCACGTCCGGGCGGCGCCCGGCGCGCAGCGCCAGCAACGCGCCAGTGGCCACGATGGCCGCCCGCAACGCCGGGGCCTCCAGGCCGACCAGCAGGGCATAGGCCCAAATGCCGGCGGCGGCGAGCGTCAGCCACCACCAGGTCCGCCGCCAGCCCGCAAGGGATCCGGCCGCCATCAGGACCGTCACCAGCGTGGCGAAGTTGGACCCGCTCACCGCGGTGATGTGCGTCGTCCCGGTTTCGAGGAAGGCGTCCCGCGCCTGGCGGCTGAGCCCTTCATCCGCGCCGGTGACCAGCCCGCTCATCAGCGCGCCGGGGTCGCCGGGGGCGAGCGAACTGATCGTGACGCTGAGCCCGTCCCTCGCGGCGGCGAGGCTGCGCCGCCACCCGGAGCCCTCGGCGTCGACGGCGAGCGTGCGGGCGAAGAGCGACCCGCCGCAACCACGAGCGTTCATCACCGCCCGGAACCGGGCCGGCTCGTCCTCGATCGCCACCGGTTCTCCGGGGATCCAGAGGGTGTCGCCCAGTTGCGCGACGGGCGCTTTCGGGCCGATCACGCACAGCGCTCCCGGCGCCGTGCGCCACTGGCCGGCGGATTCGGCCTCGCTCACCCGGAACAGGAACGTGTCGTACTCCCGGCCGCGCGATGGAGCGGAAGCGACCACCCCGCGCACCGCCCGCGCCTCCGCGACCCATGCCGGCCCCTCGACCTGCGGCGGGGGAACGCTGCGCGCCGCCATCAGCGCAGCGAGGCCGCCGGCCAGCGCCAGCATCCCGGCCACCTCGCGCCACCGCCCGGCCGGGGCGAACATGGCCGTCAGCGACAGACCCAGCAGGACCCCGGGCCAGCCGAGCCACGCGGCCGACAGCACCGCGGCGCCGGCCAGGATTCCGCTCACGGCCCGGCGGTGACGAGCGGGCGCAATTCGTCGACGAGTTTCCGGGAAACGCCCGGGACCAGCGCGAGGTCGTCGACCGCGGCGAAGGGGCCGTTTTTCGACCGGATGTCGATGATCCGCTGCGCCAGCACCGGCCCGATCCCGGGAAGCGCTTCCAGTTCGGCGGCCGACGCGGCGTTGATGTCGATCAGGTCGCCCCCGCCTGGCGACTCAACCAGCGTCGCGTCGCCCGGCACCACCGCCGGGGAGGTCATTCCGCCCATGCCGCGCGCCGGGATGACGATCCGGTCCTCGTCCCGGATTCGCCGGGCCAGGTTGACCATCGCCAGATCGGCCTGCTCGCTGGCCCCGCCGGCGGCGTCGATCGCGTCCTGGAACCGCGCCTGCGCCGGAAGCCGGTATACCCCGGGCGTGGCCACGGCGCCCTCGACCGACACCACGATCTCCACATCCTGGAGCGGGTCCTCGATCACGATGGGCGGAGCGGAGCGCTCGTCGAGCGCCCGCACCAGGATGCCGATCGTCACCACCGCGGCGATCGCGGACAACGCCGCCACCAGGATCCGGCTCATTCGCGCCTCCCGGTCCCGCCCGCGCCCTATCTTGCGGACAATTTCAATCTTGCGGCCCATCCCCCCGGCGCGCAAGCCCCACCGTGCTACTGTTCGCCCCGCGCGGGCGGGCCGGATCGGCCTCGCCCCGCATCCGGTTGCGTGCGAGGTTCCCGGTGATAGGTGCATGAGTCTGCGTCATATCGTCCCGCTGGTGTCCGAGGAGCCGGTGGTCCGCGCCGTCCTCGACGCTCTGGCGGCGGGTCCGGCCCCAGTCACCGATGTCGCGCCGTCGGTCCGTCCCGCGCTGGCGGCAGCCGCGATCTCCCGAGAACCGGGAGCCGCGCTCGTGCTGGCGGCCCGCGCCGACCGCGCCGACGCCTTCGCGGCGGCGCTCGCGGAATTCCTGCCGGCGGAGCGCGAGACCTGGATCTGGCCGGCCCCCGAGGCGCTGCCCTTCGAGCAACTGCCCTTCGACCTCGAAATCGCGACGCGGCGGGTCGCCATCCTGCACCGGTTGGCGGAGAGCGCCGGCGATCCCTCCCGGCCGGGTCCGGTCATCGTGCTGACCGCGCACGGGCTGCTGCAGTTGCTCCTGGACCCGGCGTCGCTCGCCAGCCACACCCGGATCATCCGGCCCGGCGACCGCATCGACGCGCGGGAGTTGCTGTCGTGGTCGGTCGAGCACGGCTACGTGGTGGCCCCGCTCGTCCAGGAACCGGGCGAGGTGGCCCGGCGCGGCGGCATCATCGACATCTTCCCGCCGGGCGCCGGCGCCCCGATGCGGCTCGACCTGTTCGGCGACGAGGTGGAATCGATCCGGACCTTCGAGATCGGCTCCCAGCGCTCCATCGAGCGGCAAAGCCACCTCGCGCTGCTGCCGCCCTCCGAGTTGCCGCTGTGGCGCCTCGGCGAGATCGCCGCCGACCTTGCCGCGCTGGACCGCTCCGGACTGCGCCCCGAGGTGGACGCCGAATGGCGGCGGATGATCGACAGCATCGAGGCGGGCGCGACCCCCGCCTCGGTCGATCTGTTCGCGCCCTACCTGCTTCCCGGCGTCTCCACGCTGCTGGACTACCTCGGGACGGACCCGCTCGTCGTGATCGACGAACCGGAGGCGATGCTGCTCGCCGCCCGCCAACTCGGCCAGCAGGCGGAGGAACTGGCCGCAGGCTTCGTCGCCAACGGCGAGTTGCCGCCCGGGCTGCGCTCCCCGCTCGCCCCGCTGGAGGTCCAGACCGCCCGCCTTGCCAACTGGCGGACCCTGTCGCTCGGCGCGGGAGAGCCCGGCGCCGCCTCGCTCGCGCCGCTCGCCGACGCGCCCCGATTCCTCGGCCGCCTCGATGACGCCACCGGCGCGGTGGAGGGCCAACTCGCGGCCGGATGGCGGGCGGTGATCGCTACCGATCAGGTCGATCGCCTGACCGACAGCTTCGAAGAGCGCGGCGTGATGCCGCGCCGGCAGAAACGCGGCGCCCGGGCCGCCGCCACGCCGCCGCCGCAGGGTGTCCTCGAAATCCTCGATTCCGGCCTGAATGGCGGCTTCGTCCTGCCCGAATCGAAGCTCGTGCTCTACACCGATCTCGAGATCTTCGGCTTCCGCAAGCAGGCCCGCCGCACCGGCCGCCGCGTGAGCGGGGAGTCCGGCCTGCTCTCCAGCCTGCAGCCCGGCGAGCACGTCGTCCACATCGATCATGGCATCGCCCGGTTTGCCGGGCTGATCCGGATGGAGACGGGCGGCGTCGAGCGCGAGTACATGCTGCTCGAATATGCCCGGGAGGACCGCCTCTACGTCCCGGTGGACCAGAGCGACCGGGTCTCGCGCTACTCGGGCGGCGGCATCGACCCGGTGCTGACCCGGCTCGGTTCCGGGGAGTGGGTCCAGGTCAAGCGCAAGGTCCGCAAGGCCGTCCGCGAGATGGCCTTCGAACTGATCCAGTTGTACGCGGCGAGAGAAACCGTCCGGCGCCGCCCATGCATGGCCGACACCACCTGGGACCACGAACTGGCCGAGAGCTTCCCCTTCACCGAAACGCCCGACCAGGCGCGCGCCATCGCCGCCTGCACCACCGACCTCGAGGGCCACGAGCCGATGGACCGGCTGGTTTGCGGCGACGTCGGGTTCGGCAAGACCGAGGTGGCGCTGCGGGCCGCCTTCAAGGCGGTCAACAACGGTCGGCAGGTGGCGGTGCTGGTCCCACCCCCCGTGCTCGCGCTGCAGCATTTCACGACGTGCGCCCAGCGCCTCGCTCCCTTTCCGGTCAAGGTGGAGATGCTCTCCCGGCTGC
>JBJTKE010000279.1:0-2548 GCA_046096285.1 Chloroflexota bacterium | reverse complement strand
GGCCTTCGGGGGGCGTATCCCCGGGAACGGGCACCGGTATCGGCGAGCGCCGCCCGCTGCCGTTGCCCGTCCCGGGGGTGGCGGCGGGGCGTCAGCCAGCGAGCGCCGGGGCGCAGATCCAGCCGCGGCAGACGAGCGGATCGAAGCAGTCGTCGTCCGCAAAGCAGGGATCACCGGCGCTGCTCTTGCGGCAAACGCCGGACAAGCCGAGGTTGTTGCAGAAGCTGCTGCAGCAATCGAGAGCGTCGATGCAGAAGGTCGCCGGCGGGTCGCAGGTGGGAGGCACGCCGCACTGGCCGCCGGAGCAGGAGTTGCCGAGAACGCAGGACCCGCAACTGCCGCCGCACCCGTCAGGCCCGCAGTTGCGCCCCCCGCACGATGGCACGCACTGGCAAGCGCCGTCGCTGCACGTCTGGTTGGCGGCACAGGAACCGCAACTGCCGCCGCAGCCGTCGTCACCGCAGACCTTGCCGGCGCAGTCCGGTGTGCAGACGCAGATGCCGGAGGCGTTGCAGGATTCGGTGGCGGGACAGGAGCCGCAACTGCCGCCGCAGCCGTTGCCGCCGCACTCGCGGCCGGCGCAACTGGGAGTGCAGGAGGCGGCGCACTGGCCTCTCTGGCAGGTTCCGCCGGAGCACTGGGCGCCGTCGGGTTTCTTCTTGCACTTGCCCTTCTTGCAGCGGCGGCACTCGCCGCAGGGCTTGTTCTTGCCGCACTTCGCCGCGGCAGGGCCGGCAAATCCGAGGGCGGCGAGCAGGCCCGCGCCAGCGGCGCCGAGCACGGAGCGGCGGCTTTCGCCCGCGGCGAGGTCGCGGATCATCGCGTCGAATCGTGAGGAATCCATGGTCCGTTCCTTTCGTTCAGCACCTTTCCCCGGGCCATGACACCACCGGCGGATGAGGGACCGATGACGGGACGGTGAGGGGTGCTGAAAGAGCGGGTGAAAAACGGCAAGGGCGGAAACCGGCGGCGCGCGCCGGGAACAGGAACCGGGGCGGCGGGGCCGGCGCGAGCCTCCGGTCAGGCCGGATCGACGGGAATCGGCTATCGTCCGCAGGTCGCCGGACGCTCCCCGGCGAACCGGACCAGGAGGCCGCCATGACCGAGTACCACCCGAAACCGGGGCTGAAGATCACGATCGACCCGCGCCGCTGCATCGCCAACGCGAAATGCACGACTGTCGCGCCGGGGGTGTACGTGCTGGACGAGGAGACCGGGATCGCCGTGCTCGAGAACGAGGAGACGGCGACCATCGAGCAACTGTTCGCGGGGGCGCGGGCGTGCCCGACGCAGGCGATCATCATCGAGCAGTACGGCCGCCGGGTCTTTCCCCGCATCCTGACGCCGATGTGGGGGGATGGGCGCAAGGAGGACGGCTCCGCGGCCGCCGCCGAGGATCAGCCGGAGTAGCGCCGAGGCCGGTCGGGCCGGGACCGAGGAGACGACCAGCGATGACCGGGATTCCCGCGGGCGCCGCGCGCGCCGCGATCGTTTGCCTGCTGGCGCTGGCCGCCGCGCCGGGGCTCGCCGGGGCGGGACAGGCGACGCCGGTGGCCGAGCCGCCGGTTCCGGCGTGGACGCAACTCGGGGCGGACGGACTGGTGGCGCGGACCCTCGCCGCCGGGCCGTGCCCGGAGATCGTGATCGACGGGGCGGCCGCGCCGATGCGCCAGCGGGCGGAACCGGACGCGGCCTTCCCGATGGGGGTGTGCGAGGCGGCAGTGCCGGCCGGCGCGGCATCCGCGGAGATCGGCGGGCAGGCGCTGCGGCTGCTGCCGGCAACGGTCGCGAGGATCGCGGTGGTGGGCGACACCGGCTGCCGGATCTGGCAGGACCGCATCCAGGCGTGCAACGACCCGGCGGCGTGGCCGCTGGCGGAGATCTCCCGGCAGATCGCAGCGTGGCAGCCGGATGTGATCCTCCATGTCGGCGACTACGTCTACCGGGAATCGGCGTGCCCGGAGGGCGACGCGCGCTGCGCGGGTTCGCCCTACGGCGACACCGGGGCGACGTGGATGGCCGACTTCTTCGGGCCGATGGGGTCGTCGCTCGGGGCCGCGCCGTGGATCTTCCTGCGGGGCAATCACGAGAACTGCGACCGCGAGGGCATGGGCTGGTTCCGCCACCTCGATACCGGGCCGATGCCGGAGAGCTGCCAGCCATTCACCGAGCCCTACCGGCTGCCGCTGGCGGGGGCCGACGTGGTGGTCATGGATACGGCGATGGTGGGCGACACGCAAACGACGCCGGAGCTGGACGCGGAGTACGCCCGGCAACTCGGGGTGGTGGGGGAACTGAGCGGGCCGGGCACGTGGCTGCTGACCCACAAGCCGATTGCCGGCGGCATCCTGCGGCTGGACGGGGGCGAGCGGTACGTGTCCTACGCGACGATGCGGGAGGCGACCGGCAACACGCTGCCGGCGGGGGTGGAGGTGGTGGTGTCCGGGCACATCCACCTCGCCCAGGCATTGCTGTTCGATGCGGATGCTGGCCGGCCGGCACCGCCGCCTCGCACACCCCCATCGGGAAGGCCGCGTCCGGTTCCGCC
>JBJTKE010000278.1:0-5345 GCA_046096285.1 Chloroflexota bacterium | reverse complement strand
GCTTGCTTGCGCGCCAGGGGCGGGCGCCGCCTTTGCTGCGCCGCCGCGCGCTGCCGGGCGCAGGCCATAGCGCGGGCAGCCGCCACCCTCGGCGCGCGCCCCCGCGCGGGGGCGGCGGCGGGGGGGCGGGCGGGGGGCGCGCCCACACCCTGGGCCCGCCCCCGCGGCTCCTTCTCCCGTCCGAATCCATGTCTGCGAGGACGAGCATGGCGGGCAACGACGCCGAGATCGTGGTTCTGGGCGCGGGCGCTTCCGGGCTGATGCTGGCCGAGCGCCTGGCCGCCGCCGGCAGGGGCGCGCCGTCCGTCCTGCTGGTCGATCCGCGCAGCGGGTACGGCAACGACCAGACCTGGTCGTTCTGGCGCGTCGGCCCCCACCCGTTCGAATCGCTGGTCGAGGCCTCCTGGCGGCGCATGGCGTGGTCCTCCGCTGGCTGGCGGCAGACCATCCAGTCCAGCCGCTACCCCTATCAATCCGTTCCGGCGCGGGCGTTCTTCGACCGCGCGCTCGCCGCCATCGACGCCGCTCCCGGCGTCGGCCTGCGGCTCGGGTGCGCGGCGCTCGCCCTGCGGGAACGGCCCGGCGGCGTTGACGTCGAGACGAGCGAGGGCCTGCTGCGCGCCCGCTGGGTGATCGACACCCGGCCGGCCAGCGCGCCGCGCGGCGCGCTCGTGCAGCGCGTTGCCGGCGCCCGCATCCGCACCGGCCGGGCATCCTTCGACCCCGCGGTCGCCGGGTTGATGGAGTCGATGGAGGTCGACCGCCTCGGGTTCTCCTTCACCTACGTCCTGCCGTTCGCGCCGGACGAGGCGCTGGTGGAGACCACCCGGTTCACGACGGCGGTGCTGCCCGCGGGGCAACTCGAGCGCGAACTCGCCGCCGCCTGCGGCCGCCTCGCCCGGGGCGGGCACGCGGTGGTCCGCACCGAGCGGGGGGCGATCCCGATGAGCGTGCAGCGGCTGGCCGCGCCGCTGCCCGGGGTGGCGCTGGCGGGCAGGCGCGGCGGCGCGGCGCGGCCCTCGACCGGGTACGCCTTCCTGCGCATGGCGCACTGGGCGGAAACGGCGGCGGCGGCGATCCTCGAGGGGCGGCAGCCGCCGGGCCACCCGGCCGAGCCGCCGGTGCGGCAGGCGCTCGACCGCATCTTCCTGCGGGTGCTGGGCGAGCGCCCGGAACTCGCGCCGTCCATCTTCCTCTCGCTGGGGGGCGGCGCCCGGGCCGACAGCATCATCCGCTTCCTGTCGGACCGGGCAAACCCGCTGGACATCGCGGCGGTGGTGGCGTCGCTGCCTCCCCTGCCGTTCATCGCGGCGCTGGCCGCGCCGGCGCCGCGGGAAGCCCGCAAGGAGGCGCTCGCATGATCCGGATCGCCAGCATCGAGGCCGGACACCGGCCGGTGTTCATCGGGGCTGCGCTGGCGGCGGGATTGCTGGCCGTGCTGGCCGCCCCGGGCGCGCTGGTGTCGGGTCCGGCGCTGGTGATCTGGGCCGCGTTAATCGCGCTGGTGGGGTTGCCGCACGGGGCGTTCGACCTGCGGGTCGCGCGCGCCGCCGGGCTGGCGCGCGGCCGCGCGTCGATGGCGGCGGTGGCGGTGGCCTACCTCGCGGTGGCCGCGGGCTTCGGGGTGCTCTGGAAGGCCGCGCCAGCCCCGTGGCTGGTGCTGTTCATGGTCATCTCGGCGGTGCACTTCAGCGAGGACTGGGCGGGAGAGCTGCCGTGGTGGGGGCGCTTCGGCGCGGGGTGGGCGATCCTCGGGCTGCCCGCACTCACCCACCAGGGCGACGTGGCGCAGGTGTTCGCCCGGCTGATTCCGGCGGAGCCGGCCGCCGCCATCGCCGGCGCGCTGTCGGTGGTGGCCCTGCCCGGGCTGGCGGTCGCGGTGCTCGGGGCGTTGCTGGAGCGGCCGCGGCGGCCGGGCGTCGCGCTCGAGTTGCTGGCGATCGCCGCGCTGGCCGTGGCGCTGCCGCCGCTGCTCTACTTCGTGGCCTACTTCTGCGGGATGCACAGCCTGCGGCAGACGCTGCACACCGCCTCCCGGCTGGGCGCGGACACCCTCGGCGGCGCCATCCGCATGGCCGCCCCGCTCACGATCGTGACGGTGCTCGGCGTGGCGGCGCTGCTGCCGTGGCTGGGGGGCAGTGCGGACGAGCAGGTGCTGCGGGCGGTGTTCGTCGGCCTGGCCTGCCTGACCGTCCCGCACATGGCGCTGAACCTCTGGGTGGAACTGGGGCCGCCGCGGATGCAGGCACAGGCACAGGCGCACGCGGCGTCGCAGCCGATGCCGGAGGCCGCCCCGGCCACCCGGTAGGGCGGCTGGCGGGCCGCGTCGCGGCGGAACCGCGGATCGGGGAAGATACCGGCGGAGGCGCCCGGCGTTGCCGGGCGCGGGCATTGCCGGCGAGACCCGAAAGGCACCCGCGTGAAGATCAACCGCACCCGCGAACTGTTGCTGGCCGGCGAGACGGCGTTCGGCTTCGAACTCGGGCTGGGATCGCCCTTCGCCGCCGAAGCGCTGGCCCGGAGCGGGATCGACTTCCTGCAGATCGACAACCAGCATGGCGACTGGGGGCAGGACTCCACTCTCGCCGCGCTGATCGCGATCGAGGGCGGCAGCGCCACGCCGATGGCGCGGGTGGCCCGCAACGACTACACGCTGATCGGCAGGCTGCTCGACAACGGCTGCATGGGGATCGTGGTCCCCATGGTTGACACCGCGGCGGACGCGAGGGCCGCCGCCGACGCCTGCCGCTTCCCGCCGCATGGCAGGCGCTCGGCGGGCTGGGGCCGGATCGGGCGGACGGACCGCGACTACTGGCTGTGGATCGACAGCCAGGTGCTGCTGATGGTGCAGATCGAGAGCATCGAGGCGGTCGGCAACGCCGAGGCGATCCTCGCGACGCCGGGGGTCGACGGGTGCTGGATCGGGCCGTCCGACCTTGCGTTCTCGATGGGCATCCATCCCTCGGTGATGCACCAGAACGACGACCACGGCCGCGCGCTGGAGCGGGTGCGGGAGGCCTGCGCCAACACCGGGAAGATCCCGGGGTATGCCGCGTTCGACGTCGACGAGGCGCTGCTGCGGCAATCGGAGGGGTACCGGTACCTCACCGCCGGCGCGGACTACGCCTTCCTGCTCGAGGGCGCGCGTGGGGCGATGGGCAGGCTGCGGCCCGGCGAGGCGGAGCGCCGCGGGGGCGGTCCGTACTGACCGCGGCGCATCGCGGCGGCCCCGGTTTCGCCGTGGCCGCGGTCACACCGGGTCCACGTAGGCCAGATTCCAGTCCAGCAGGCGGCGCTCCAGCGACCGGGCAGCCACGTCGGCGAGTTTGCCGAGCCCGGCGTAGAGGAGGGTGGCGAACACCAGCACATCGGTCTGGAGGAACTCGCGGGCGTTCATGGTGATGTAGCCGATGCCGTTGCTGGCGGAAATGGTTTCGGCGACGATCAGGGTCAGCCACATGATGCCGAGGGCGTACCGGAACCCGAGCAGGACTGAGGGCATCGCGCCCGGCAGGATCACCTGGCGGAAGAGATCGCGCCGGGTCACGCCGTAGTTCTCGGCCATCTCGATCAGCCCCGGGTCGACGTTGCGCACCCCGTGGTAGGTGTTGATGTAGATCGGGAAGAGCACGCCGAGCGAGACCAGGAAGACCCGCGAGGCCTCGCCGATGCCGAACCAGAGGATGACGAGCGGGATCAGCGCGAGATGCGGGACCGTGCGCAGCATCTGCACGGTGCTGTCGAACAGGCGCCCGCATCTCGGCATCGCCCCGTTGATCATGCCGAGCGCGAAGCCGATGGTCCCGCCGATGGCGAGGCCGAGCAGAGCGCGGTTGGCGCTGACCAGCACGTGCTCGCCGAGCCGCCCGCCCGCGACGAGCGAGGCCGCGGCGCGGGCGACCGCGGCGGGCTCGGGCAGCACGGTCGGCGGGATGACGCCGCGCCAGCAGAGCAGTTGCCAGACGGCGATGGCCGAGACCGGAACCAGCCAGGGGAGCAGGGTTCGCCAGGCGTGAAGTCCGCGAGATCCTTCCATCGGGCTACCTCGCCGCGGCCGCGAGGCCTGCGGAGGGCTGGCCGTAGAAGCCGATCAACTCCCCTCCCCGGCCGCTCGCAAGCGTCGAGATTCGCCCGTCGCGCGCGGCGTCCGGGCGACCGACGCCGAGGCGCGGGAACATCAGTTCGGCAAACTGGTACGCCTCCTCGAGGTGCGGGTAGCCGCTCAGCACGAAGGTGTCGATGCCGAGGGCCATGTACTCGCGCATGCGGGCCTCGACGTTCTCAGGGCTGCCGACCAGCGCGGTGCCCGCGCCGCCGCGGACCAGGCCAATGCCGGCCCACAGGTTGGGAGCGATGACCAGCCGCGAGCGGTCGCCCTCGTGAAGCCGCCGCATCCGTTCCTGGCCGTGGGATTCGGTCTTGCGGAACTCGGCCTGCGCCCGCGCGATGGCGTCGTCGTCGATGTGCGAAATGAGCCGCTCGGCGTCGGCCCAGGCCTCCTCCTCGGTTTCGCGCACGATGACGTGCAGGCGGACGCCGAACCGCACCTCGCGGCCCTTCCGGGCGGCGAGGGCGCGCACGGCGGCGATCTTCCCGGCCACCTGGTCGAGCGGTTCGCCCCAGGTGAGATAGACGTCGACATGGTCCGCGGCGACCTGCAGGGCGGCGGGCGACGATCCGCCGAAGTAGATCGGCGGGTGCGGGCGTTGCACGCCGGGGATGATGATCTTCGCGCCCTCGACCGCGAGATGCCTGCCGGCGAGCGAGACCTCCTCCCCGGCGAGCACCGCCCTCCAGACCGAGAGGAACTCGTCGGCGGCCTCGTAGCGCTCGTCATGGGAGAGATGGAGGCCGTCGCCGGCGAGTTCCGCGGGGTCGGCGCCGACGACGACGTTGACCAGCACGCGGCCGCCGGTGATGCGGTCCAGGGTGGCGGCCATGCGGGCCGAGAGCGTGGGCGACATCAGGCCGGGCCGCACCGCGACCAGGAACCGCAGGCGGCTCGTCGCGGAGGCGAGCGCCGCCGCCACCAGCCACGCGTCCTCGCACCAGGCCCCGGTGGGGATCAGCATGCCGCCGTATCCGAGATCGTCGGCGGCGCAGGCGATCTGCCGCATGTAGGCCAGGGTGGATTCGCGCTCCGTGGACTCGCGCCACTCCAGGTCATCCCGGCGGCGGGAATCGCCGACGTAGCGGCCGTCGCCGTGGGTGGTCAGGTACCAGAAGACGTTGGGAACGCTGTCAGCGGACATGATGGGCTCCTTGAAGCCCGGCCGCGGCGGCCGGCGATTGGCCGCCAGTCGCCGCGGGCGGGAATGGGGAAGGAGATGGGGCCGGGTGGGACG
>JBJTKE010000277.1:0-4561 GCA_046096285.1 Chloroflexota bacterium | reverse complement strand
CGCCGGGGCGGTGCTGGCCGGACGCATGGCCTCCCTGCCGCTCGGACCGGTCCTGGTCGGATGCTTCCTGCTGGCGGCGAGCGGGACGAGCGCGTTGCCCGCCGCCGCCAGCAGGAAGCATCCGACCAGGACCGGTCCGAGCGGCAGGGAGGCCATGCGTCCGGCCAGCACCGCCCCGGCGAGCGAGGCGAGGCCGCCCATCGCGAAGATCACGCCGAGCACGCCGGGGTCGAAGCCGAGGTCGCGGTTGACGTAGACGAGGAAAGCCGCCATGCCGATGCCGAAGGAGAGCGACAGCCCGACGTTGGCCGCGGCGAGGGCCCGCAGCACCGGATCGCGTCCAACGAGTCGCAGGCCATCGGCGGCCTCCCGGAACAGTCCGGCGCGGGGCTCGTCCTCCGTGGGGGTGAGATCCGGTTCGGGGGCGCGGATGCCACGGAGCAGCAGGGCGGATGCCAGGTAGGTGAGGGCGTCGACCGCGATGGCGACCGGCGCGGTGTGCGCCTGGACCATCCAGCCGCCGAGGCCGAACGAGGCGGTCTCGGCGACCGAGGCGGCGGCGGTGAGACGGCTGTTGGCTGCCACCAGCCGTTCCCGCCCGACGAGCGCCGGCAGGGCCGATTGCGAGGCCACGTCGAAGGCGACGTTGAGGACGCTCATCAGGACCGCGACTGCGCCGAGGAGGGCAAGGGAGAGGTGGCCGGCGAGCGCGGCCACCGGGACGAGCGCGAGCGCGGCGGCGCGCAGGAGATCGGCGGCGATCATCACCGGGCGGCGGGTGCGGCGGTCGAGCCAGGCTCCGGCGGCGAGGCCGGCGATGAACCCCGGCAGGAGTTCGGCAAGGCGGAGCAGGCCGACCTGCGAGGGGGATGCGCCGAGCGCGATGATGGCGGCGAAGGGGAGCGCGGTGCGGGTGATCAGCGAGCCGAAGATGGAGACGGTGGCCGCCGACCAGAACCGGAGGAAGTCTCGGTCACGCCACAGGCTGTCGAGCCGCACCGGGGGCCTCCGCGCTGCGATCGCGTCGAGCAAAAGAGAGAGCCCCGACAAACGCCAGCCTGAACGCTCTCCCCGCCGAGAGGTTTTCCCATGCGACGCCCCGCAACGCGCATGGTTCCGCCATCCAGCCCGAAGTCCGACCCGGTCCCGAGCGACACCCCGCAGCGTCGCTCGCCGTTGACGGTTCCGGTGGGAGAGTTCCGGAGCCGGCAGCTCCTCGGGACTCTCTGTACGAACACTATATCCGGACGCTTCAGCCTTGTCAAGCTGTCAGTCGCAATCCGGTTTGGTTCGGATGCGGCGCAGTATACCGCCTGCGGCTACGCGACGTGTGACAAGCAGACAACAACCCGTCAAAGCGGCGGCTGCTCGCCCTGGCGGGAAGTCCCACCGGGATCGTCGTTGTCGGCAACCTCGTCGAGGGCGGCGAGCACCGCGTCGAGGTTCGCGGGGTGCTCGAGCCTGCCGCTGACCATCACCAGCCGCTGCGAGGTCTCGGTCACCCGCACGGGGATGCTCCCGATTTCGCCGGCGTGGCCGCGCTCCCCGGAAGTGACGGTCACCCGCGCCCCGAAGCGGCCGCCGGCATCCACCACGACCAGGTGGGAGCGGGGGCCCCGCTCGCGTCTCGCGGTGATGGAGCCGCTGTCGTCGCCCGGCCATGCGTCGTCGAAGGCGACGTCGTAGCCGCGGGCGAGGAAGAGGGTCCGCAGCATGACGGGGTTCCAGTCGAAGGGCTGGCCCGGCGCCGTTGCTCCGCTCATGGGGTCACCTCCCGGCCGAGCCGGAAATCAAGGTCGAACACCCGCCCGATCCGCTCCACCGCGCCCGGATCCTCGACGATTGCGCCGAGTTCGCGGTTCTGGTCGAGCGAGGTCGAGGTCATGTTCTGGCTCCCGACGAACGCGCGCTCGCCGTCGACCAGGAAGACCTTGGCGTGGATGTAGACATCGCTCACCAACCGGACCTCGACGCCGCGCTCGGCGAGACCCCGCAGGGTGGACAGTTGCCGGTCGTCCCCGGGAGACATCACGATGCGGACCGTGACGCCCCGCTCGGCGGCGCGGGCGATGGCCCGGAAGAACTCGTCGTCGCGCAGGACCTCGGCGTAGATGTCGAGGCTGCGCTGGGCGCACGCGATGAGGGCCAGCAGGTCGGAGCGGGCGCCGTCCGGGCTGACGATCAGCGGGCCGTCCGGGGGCTCGGAGGTGCGATTCCAGTCGGCCTCGAACACGGCAAGGGCGTGCCGCACGATGCCGGGCTCGTTGGTGATGACGTTGACCTCGCGGTTCTGGGTAAAGGCGGACCAGGTGAGGTTCATGTTCATGATCACCGCGACCGCGCGGTCCATGGTGAAGGTCTTGACGTGGCTGAAGCGAAAGACCGGATCGCTCCAGCGGACGTCGAGGCCGGCCTGCTCGAGTCGCTCGAACGCCTCTGGCTGTCCGCCGCCTCCGCCGTAGGGATGCTCCTCCAGCAGGACGCGAACGTGCACGCCGCGGCGGGCCGCGGCGGCGAGCGCGTCGATCACCTGCTGGTCGCTGACCAGGTAGATGTGGAGGGTGATCTCCTCGCGGGCGGCGGCGATCTCGTCGAGCAGCGGTCCGTGGCCGTCCATCGGGGTAATGAACACGCCGGTGGTCGCCCGCCCGGGGAGGGGGGTGGCCCCGGTGTAGATGACCCGCGGCGCGCCGTCCGGGCCGCCACGCGGCCAAACAAGCGCGATCACCGCCGCGCCGACGGCGAGGGCGAGCAGGATCGCGAGCCAACGCCACAGCGTCGCGGTTCGGGCGCGGGCCGCAGGGTCCGGGCCGGGCGGCGGCGCGTCGTCTCCGGCCGGGGCCGGCGGGGACGTGCTCACGACGTCGGTTTCCGGCCGCCCGCCCACCGACTGACGCGGCGTGGCTGGGGCGGGAGGGGGTAGGACATTGCGCGGCGCTCCGCTGGAGGAAGGGGTTTCCGTGACGGTGGGGCACCGGGACCGTGCCGGTCCCGGTCCCGTTGGCGTGGGCATTGTCGCACCTGCCGTCGCGACCGGTCCGGCGAGCGGGTAGGATGGCGCAGGGCGCGGGGGCCGGGTCCCCGGAGACGCAGGCAGGAAACGGGAGAACGGGATGACGGTCTGGATGGAATCGAACGGCATGGCGGCAACGCGCCGCTTCCTGCAGGGCATGGGCCTGCCGGAAGGCGACCTCGACGACCGGCCGAGTTCCCCGCAGCGGTTTCCGGATGGCGGTCAGTGGCGGGTGGAGATCCCGTCGGTCGAGGGGCCGAACTGCCTGCGGGCGGTGTTCGAGGAGGCGGACCGGCTCGGCGTTCCGGTGCACCGCGTCTCGCAGGGCTCCGGGGTGATGCTGCTGACCGATGCCGAACTGGACGAGATGCGCGAGATCGCCGCGCCCCGGAAGATCGAGATCAGCCTGTTCGTGGGGCCGCGCGCGGGGTGGGACACCGGGGCGATGGCGGCGAGCACGGCGGGCAGGATCGTCGGGCCGAAACAGCGCGGGATGGAGCAGATCGTGCAGGCGGTGGAGGACGTGAAGCGCTCCTGCGCCCACGGCATCCCGAGCGTGCTGGTGACCGACGAGGGCCTGCTGGAGGTGCTGGGCGCGATGCGCGCGGCCGGGAAACTGCCGGCGAACCTGATCCTGAAGGGATCGGTGATGCTCGGGGCGAGCAACCCGGTCTCGATCCGCAATCTCGAACGCCTCGGGTTGACGACTTTCAACACCCCGACCGACCTCTCGTTGGCCCACTTCGCCGCGATCCGCGCCGCGACGACGATGCCGCTCGACATCTACATCGAGGTGCCCGACGACATCGGCGGCTTCATCCGGCACTACGAGATCGCGGAGATCGTGCGGGTCTGCTCGCCGGTCTACCTCAAGTTCGGGCTGCGCAATGCGCCGAACATCTACCCGGCCGGCACGCATCTCGAAAGCACGGCGGTCGCCCTCACCCGCGAGCGGGTGCGCCGGGCGAAGATCGGCCTCGACCTGCTGCACCGCCTCGCGCCGGATGCGGTGATGTCGCCGCTGCCGGCATAGGCCTCGAGCGTCAGCGCATGGGGATGCAGGCCTCCGGAGATCCGGGGGCCTGCCGTGCGTCGCCATGGGTTGGGCCGGCCGCTTCCCGACGGGCGGGAGGCCCGGGACGACGACCGGGAGCCCCGGCGGACCGGCGGCGGGATGCCGCCGCTACCCCTTCAGCCCGGTCGTGGCGATGCCCTTCAGGAAGTAGCGCTGGGTGAGGACGCAGCCGATCACCAGCGGCAGGGTGGTCAGCAGGGAGCCCATCATGATGAGTTCCCAGTCGGCGGTGCGCTGGGCGCGGAAGGCGAAGAGGCCGAGGCTGAGCGGGAACTGGTCGCGGTCCTGCAAGTAGATCAGCGGGCCGAAGAAGTCCTGCCAGGTGTCCATGAGGGTGAAGACGGCCACGACGAGCAGCGCCGGGCGCACCAGCGGCAGCATGATCTCGCGGAAGATGCGCCACTCGCCGGCGCCGTCGATGCGGGCGGCGTCGGCGAGGTCCTCGGGAATCCCCTTGAAGAACTGGCGCATCA
>JBJTKE010000276.1:0-1901 GCA_046096285.1 Chloroflexota bacterium | reverse complement strand
CCAGCGAGCCGGGCACGCTCCCCTCGCCCGCCGCGACCGGCGGATCGCCCGCGAACATCCGGCGGCGCAGCCCGGCGGCGTCGACGCCGGCGGCGGCGGGATCGACCACGACGAGGCAGCGCGGGGTCGGCTGGCCCGCCTCGTTCGGGAAGTCGCGCCGGGCCGAGATGCCCGGCAGCCCGTCGAAGGCCGCGATCCACTCCGCGACCACCCGCTCGCTCTCGGCGAGGATGGCGGCGTGGTCGAGCCCGACGTAGCGTTCGACGGCGGCGAGCAGGCCGGCCATCTCCTCCTTGCCGGCCTTCATCGGCCGGGCCAACCGCTGGTTCGGGGAGCCGTGGGCGCGGCAGGCGGCGACCAGCGCCGCGCTGCCGACGACCAGCCCGCTCGCCTGCGGCCCGCGCAGGTCCTTGCCGCCGCTGAAGACGGCGAGATCGGCCCCGAGGTCGCGGGTGTAGCGCCAGAAGTTGTCCACCGGCGGCAACTGGGCGGCGGCGTCCACCACCACCGGGACGCCGTGGGCGTGGGCGATGCGGACGGTCTCCTCCAGCGGCAGGGCGCCGCGGCGGAGGTGATCCCCCGCAACCCAGAGGATCATGGCGGTGCGGTCGGTGATGGCGGCCTCGAGTTCCCAGTCGAAGGTCTGCAGGGCGTTGCCGACCGCGACCGGGCGCGCTCCGGCGGCGAGGATGGCCGGATCGTAGGGGATGCGGTGGGCGGTGTGGATGATGACCTCGTTCTTCGCGGCCTCCCCCCGCTCCATGAGGCGCGAGAGGGCGACGAGATCGGTCCCGACCATGCAGGCGAGGGTGGAGACGACCAGCCCGGCGGCCGCGCCGGCGCTGACGAAGGCGGCCTCGTTGCGGGTCAGTTCGGCGAGGCGGGCGCCGGCGGCCTCCTGGAAGGCGAACATGTCGACGTAGCCGGAGGCGGCGTCGAGCATTGCCGCGACGACCTCCGGGGGCATCAGGCTGCCGCCGAGTTTCGTCAACCGGGCGTCGGCGTTGACGATCCGGGTCAGCCCGAGCGACTCGTAGACGCCCGCCCGCCGCGTGGTGGCCGTGGTCGTTGTAGACGTGGACATGCGCTGCACCCCTTCGGCCGTCGCCGTCTCCGCGACCGCGTCCCGTTCGGCTCCTGCCCGGGCGCGGCCATCCCGGGCGGCATTATCGCCAGAACGGGGCCGGGAACGCGGGGGGTGCGCGGCCGGCGCGGCTGGCTCCGGCCGGAACATGCCGTGAATGACCGCGGGCACGTGGCGCCGGACCGCGCCGGGGTCCCACGCTACGGCACCGAGAACGAAATCTCCCCGAGGATGTCGTCGATCGCCCATGCGCCGTCCTGCTCGACGAACACCATCAGGAAGCGCTTGGGCATCGGGATCACGGCGTATTCGAGGATGACGGTCGCGCCGATCCGGCCATCGGGCAGCACGCGGATATGCTCGATGGCGAGGATCTTCACCCGCTCGTCCGCATCCGCCGGTTGCGGGGTGGCGAGGCTGTCGTAGGCGGCGGCGGTGTAGGCGCCCTGCTTGCCGAAGACACGCTGGAAGTAGCCCGGGGTGAACAGGGCGTAGGCGCGGAGCAGTTCCCCGGCGCTGTAGCAGGCGACCAGCCGCCGCACCATGCCGTAGACCGCCGCCTGCTGCTCCGGGCTGGCGGGTGGGCCGTCCGGCACCACGCCGTCGCGGAAGGGCGCCGGGGTTGCCGCGGCGCCGCCCGCGATGGCGTCGTTGAGGGCATCCCGGCCGATGGGGTGCTGCGTGCAGAGGGCAGGGTCGGGCGCAACCGGCAGCGGGTAGATGCCCGCGGCCGGCGTTGCGGATTGCGCGGCGGCCGGCAGCGTCACCGAGGCAGCCACCACCATGGCGGCCAACAGCGCGGCCGCGGCCCTCCCTC
>JBJTKE010000275.1:0-3907 GCA_046096285.1 Chloroflexota bacterium | reverse complement strand
CGGGCGATGAGCCAGGCCGTGCGCCGGCCCGACCCGGCTGGAATCGGCGCTTCCGGGCTGCTCGATGGCGAGGAGCAGGGCGCGCCGTCGCCGTTCTCCAGCCTGACCCGGGTCAGCCTGTGGACGACGGCGGTCGAGCAGATTCGTGACCTGATCGAAACCGGGCGCCTCGTTCCCGGCGAGCGGCTGCCGGGCGAGCGCGAGCTGTGCCAGCAACTCGGCATCAGCCGGGTGTCCCTGCGCGAGGCGATCCGCGTGCTGGAGAGCGCCGGGTATCTCGACGTGCGGCCCGGCCGCGGCACCTTCGTGCTGCCCCCGCCGGTCTCCCCCGAGGTCGATCCGATCGCCGCCTGGCTGCGCGACCATGACGACATCGTGCACCACCTGTTCGAGTTGCGGCTCCTCGTCGAGCCGGGGATCGCCGCGCTGGCGGCGCAGCGCCGCACGCCGGCGATGGCGGCGGCCCTGCGCGAGCAGGCCGACCTGCTGGCCAGCGCCGCGGCGGCCGGCGACCGGGAGGCCTCCAACGCGGCCGATGCGGCCTTCCACCGGCTGCTGGCGGCCGCGACCGGAAACCCGGTGGTCGGCCAGTTGGTGCCCGGGATGATGCAGGTCATCGGCGAGGAGCGGCGGGCCAGCCTGGCCATTCCCGGCCAACTGGAGCGCGCCGCGGCCGGGCACCGGGCCATCCTCGCCGCCGTCGAGGCGGGAGACCCCGGGGCGGCCGAGCGGGCGATGCGGCAGCACCTGCGGGACGCGATCCACTACATCGAGCGCTGGATCGCCGGGGATCCGCCATGACCCGGCGCCGTTCCGCGAGGCCATGGCCGGGCCGGGCGCCGCCCGGGCCAGCGACACGATTTCCCGAGACGATGAAGAGCATGCAAAGGAGAGCGATGTGAGCAACCGAGTCGTGATCAAGCCGGAGCAGTTCCTCGACGGGTCGCCCATGCAGCAGGACGACCGTTCGGTGCGCGATCTCAAGCTGATCTACCCGGAGACGGGCTTCGACGCCAAGACGCTCTGCCTCGGTCTGGTCGAGATCGACCCCGGCCACCATTCGCCCCTCCATCGCCACAATTGCGAGGAGGTCTACTACGTGGTGCGCGGCACCGGCGAAATCGAGTACGACGGCGTCCGTCACCAGATTTCCCCCGGATGCGCCGTGCTGAACCGGCCGAACGTCATCCACCGCGTCTACAACACCGGCAGCGAGCCCATCCAGCTCGTGGTGGTGGCCGGCATCATGCTGGTGCCGCTGTGGCCGCAATGGCCGACCGCCTCCCCCTACGAGGTCTTCGAGGGCTCGTCCGCCGACCAGCACAAGGCCGCCTCGGAGGGGTGAGATGACCGACGCTGCTCCGCCCCTGCCACTGCTCCCGTCGCCCGGCGACGCCGCCCGGACGCTCGCGGCGTTCGTCGACGAGATGATCCCCGGCGACGACCTGTTCCCGCCCGCCTCCGCGGTGGGCGCGCAGGCCCTCCTTGCCGACCGCCTCCGCGACCGTCTCGGCGCGGAGGGGGTGGCGTCGCTGCTGGGGCGCCTCGACGGCGGCGGCGCTCCTTTTCACGGGCTGGCGGCGGCGGACCGGCGGCAGGTCATCGCCCACCTCGAGCAGGACGACCCGGCGCTGTTCGGACTCGCGCGGATGGCGGTCTACCTCGGGTACTACGCCAATCCGGCGGTCACCGCCGCCGTGCGCGCCCTCGGGCACGACTACAACGACGCGCCGCAGCCGCGCGGCTACCCGCTGCCGCCCTTCTAGGCGGCGGCGGGAGACGTGCCAGCCGAGCCCCGCGGCCGGTACAAGGCGACCGCCGCGATGACGCCCGTCGATCCGGAAAGATTGGCGGCGCTCGCGGCCGAGGTCGGGCTTCCCGCGGGCGGCCCCCGCGACCGGGAGCGAGCCGCCGCCGCGCCGGGAGCGCGGGGTGTCATCCGGCCGCCCCCCGCGAAGGACCGCGCCGACGTCCTGATCATCGGATCGGGACTTGGCGGCGCGGTGTCTGCGAAGGTGCTGGCCGAGGCGGGGCTCCGGGTGGTCTGCCTCGAGCAGGGGGAGTGGACCCGGCCGGAGCAGCATCCCCACGCCGATCCCGACTGGGAATGGCGGCGCCTCACCAGCTTCAGCACGAACCCGTCGGTGCGCAGGCAGCCCGAGGATTACCCGATCGACACCCGGGACGAAAACACCCTGATGTGGAATGCGGTGGGCGGTTCCACAGTGGTCTATACCGCCACCTGGCCCCGGTTCCGGCCCTCCGATTTCCGCAAGGGCGCCGAGCACGGCTTCCAGCCGGACTGGCCGATCAGCTACGAGGACCTCGCCCCCTGGTACGACGCGAACGACCGGGACATGGGCGTCGCCGGCCATCCAGGCGACCCGGCGATCCCGCCGCGCGGCCCCTTCCAGACCGTGCCCGTGCCCCCGGGGCCGCTGGCGCGGGTGGCGGGCCGCGGGTTCGACCGGCTCGGCTGGCACTGGTGGACCATGCCGGTGGCGATCATCGCCGAGGACTACGACGGGCGGCTCGGCTGCAACAACTGCGGCAACTGCCAGTCGGGCTGCCCCCGCGGGTCGCTCGGCGACGTGTCGGTCACCCACTGGCCGAAGGCCATCGCCGCCGGCGCAGAGCTGCGCACCGGGGCCCGCGTCGAGCGGATCGAAACCGGCCCCGACGGACGGGCCACCGGCGCGGTGTACGTCGACCGCCGGACCGGCGTCCGCTTCTTCCAGCCCGCCGACGTTGTGATCGTGGCCGCCAACGGCATTGGCACCGCCCGGTTGCTGCTGCTCTCCGACAGCGCCCGCCATCCCCACGGGCTCGCCAACGGCAACGACCTGGTCGGCCGCCATCTGATGCACCACGGGTTGTCCATCGTCGAGGCCTGGGTGGAGGACCGCACCGACACCCACAAGGGCGTCGTGTCGGCGGCCCTGATCTGCGAGGAGTTCGCCGAGACCGACCTCGCGCGCGGGTTCATCAACGGGCTGACGCTGCACGTGGTCCGCCTCAACGGGGCGGGCTACCAGGCCCTCGGCTCCCATTCCGGCAACACCGCGCCGTGGGGCGCCGGCCACCACGAGGCGTTCCGCAGGCGGTTCGCCCACGGGTTCGGCATCCTGTGCGTCACCGACGATCTGCCGCTGCCCGGCAACCGCGTGACCCTCTCCGACACCCTGACCGATTCCGATGGTCTGCCCGCGCCGAAAATCTCGTACGCCCTGCACCCGAACGACCGCCGGCAACTCGATTTTGGCGTCGACCGCGCCGTCGAACTCGCCAACGCCTGCGGCGCGTTCGACGTGAAGGTGAACCGGTTCAACGCCGCCGACGGCCGCTACATGCCCGCCGCCTGGCACCTGCTCGGCACCTGCCGCATGGGCGACGATCCGGCGGCCTCCGTCACCAACCAGTGGGGCCAGACCTGGGACGTGCCGAACCTGTACGTGATGGACGGCAGCCTGCTGCCCACCGGCGGCGCGGTGACCCCGAGCAGCACCATCGGGGCACTGGTGCTGCGCGCGGCCAGCCACCTGCGCGACACCTTCGCCGACGCCCGCGTGGCGACGCGCACCGCCGCCGGCTGATTCCGCGCCGCCCCGGCGAGGCGGCACGGGCTCCGGGCCTGCGGCTCATCCCCCGACGGTCGCGGAATCACCCGGTTCCGGCCCCCGGCAGGTTTGGCCCGCCCTGCCAGGGATGGCCGCATTTCGCCCCCACCTCGGCGACGAGCCCCGCCCCCGCCGCAGCGAGGGAGCGGTTGGGGACGGGGCACGTGGCGGGACCGGGCCGGGATGCGGAGCAGTCCGGGCACGCGGGACCGAGGGGCCGCCGTCCCGGCCGTGCCGCCTCGCCGGGGGAGTCCGCCCATGCGCCCGCGGCCGCGACCTCGGTGGTGAGG
>JBJTKE010000274.1:0-9127 GCA_046096285.1 Chloroflexota bacterium | reverse complement strand
GGTACCCGGTACCCGACACCCGGTACCCGACACCCGGTACCCGGTACCCGGTACCCGACACCCGGTACCCGGTACCCGGTACCCGACACCCGACACCCTCACGCATACTCCCCGGCCCGCAGCCGCTCGATGGCCTCGTGGGCGGCGTTGTGGCCCGGCGCGCCCATCACGCAGCCGCCCGGCCAGGCCCCGCTGCCGCAGAGGTACAGGCCGTGGATCGGTCCCTCGTAGCTCTTCGAGCCGGGGACGGGGCGCATGTCGAAGGCCTGCTCCGGCACCAGTTCGCCCTGGAAGATGTGGCCGCCGGTCAGCCCGAAGCGGGCCTCCACGTCCGGCGGCGCCAGCACCTGCGCGGTGATCTCGGCGTCGGCCATGTTCGGCGCGAAGTGGGCGAAGCGGCTGAAGATGTGCCGGGTGATTTCCTCCCGCCGCTCGTCCCAGGTCCCCTCGGCGAGCTTGTACGGGAAAAACTGGGTGAAGATGCTGACCGTGTGCCGGTCTCCCGGGGCCAGCGTGCGGTCCACGGCGGACTGGGCGTGGATGGAGAAGAAGGGCCAGTCGGCGGGCTTGCCGCCGCGGGCGTCCTCGTAGGCGCGCTGCAGATAGTCGATGGAGGGGCCGATGTGGACGCCGCCCCCCTGGCCGAGCGCGTAGTCGCGGTTCTTCAGGGCGCGGTACTCCGGCAGTCGGTCGGTGGCGAAGTTGATCTTGACCACCGGCGAGGTCATCTGGATGTTGGCGACGTCGGCGCGGTACTCCTCGGGCAGGTCCTGCCGGTCCACCATCTTGAGGTAGGTGCGCTTGGGGTCGCAGTTGGAGAGGACGATCCGGCTGTGGAACTCCTCGCCGTCCTTCGTGTACGCGCCGGAGGCGCGGCCGCCGGCGGTGCAGATTTTCGCGACGTCCTTGCCGGTGCGGATGTCCACCCCGAGTTCGAGGGCCTGCTTCTTGAGGGCCTGGGTGAAGGCGCCCATGGCGCCGCGCAGGTAGGCCCACTGGCCGCGCTTGCCGGTGGCCATGCCCATCGCGTGGTAAAGCTTGACGTAGCCGGTGCCGGGATCGCGCGGGCCGCGGAAGGTGCCGATCAGGCCCAGCGCGCAGGAGGCGGCCTGCATGATCTCGGATTCGAAGAAATACTCCGCGGAGTCGGCCGCCGAGCCGAGGATGAAGAACTTGAACACCTTGTCGTCGCCCGGCCGGTTGAAGGCGGCGGCGAACTCGGCGAAGGAGGGGGGCCTGCGCAGGATGAAGTCGTCCATGATCTCGCAGGCGCGCTCGAGCATGGCGTCGTAGATCGGGTAGGTCCTGGCGTCGTGCTTCGAGAAGCGGGCGATCTCGCGGACCAGTTCGTCCATGTCCTCCCAGAAGACGATGCCGTCGTCGCCGTCCATGAACGGGGCGAAGGAGCGGGGGTTGCGGCGGATCATCTCCAGGCCGTACTGCTGGAGTTTCAGATCCCGCATGATCTTCTGCGGAGCGAGCGAGAGGACGTAGCTGCCGGTCGAGGCGACATGCCCCGGCGCGCCCTCGATCTCCTCCGAGAACGCGGCCCCGCCGACGTCCCGGTACTTCTCGAGCACCGTCACCGAGTGCCCGGCGCGGGCGAGGTAGATGGCGGCGACGAGGCCGTTGTGCCCCCCGCCGATGATCAGCGCGTCGGACGTGTTCGCCTTCAGCGGTTGCACGGTCATGCTCACGGAGCCATCTCCCTCGTCGGCCCGTGATCCGCGGCCCGCGGCCCGCGGATCACGGATCATGGTCTGCCTGGTGTCCCGGTGAGCCTATGCCGCCCCGGAAGTCGCGTCAATCCCCGCCGCCGCCGCGCTGGCGGCGAACTGGGCCAGCGTGCCCGGGCGCGCGGCGGCGGCGTGCGCGGCGCGGCGGCCCTCGGCGGCATGGGCGGCGAACGCGGCCGGGCCAAGCGCGGCCAGCGTCCCGTCCCACGCGGTTTCCCGGATGCCCGCCCAGAAGGCATAGGGCTGGAAATCGCGCCCGCGCTCGAGCGCCTCGGCGGCGCCGAGCAACCGGGCCGCGGCGGACGGCCGGCCCTGCCTGAGGTGGACCGCGGCGAGGCCGAGCAGCATCAGCCACGCGTACCACCAGTGGCGGTGGGCGCTGGCCGGTTTCAGCCCCTGCTGGAACCAGCCCTCGGCCTGCCCGGCCTCCCCGCGGGCGAGGCCGATGGCCCCGAGGCCCGCCAGCGCGTTCAGCACCCCGGACTCGTCGCCGGCGGCATCGCAGAGCCGGAGCGCGCTGGCGTAGGCCGCGGCGGCGGCATCGAGCGCGGGCGCTCCCGCGGTCCCGGCCTCGGTGTGGCTGGCCACGCCGAGCCGGTTGAACGCCCGCGCCCGGATCGCCAGCAGATCGCTTGGCCGCGACTCATCCGCCCCCGCGGTGGCGGCAATGGCCTCGCGGGCGGCCGCCGCGGCCCCGGCGTGATCGCCGGTCTCGCTCAGCCAGAGGCTGGTCAGGATGGCCCCCCGGGCGGCCGTCGCGGGATCGCCGGTGCGCGCCGCGATGGCGGTGAGACGGGCCCCCATCTCCCGGCAGCGGTCCCGCTCGCCGAGGGGCACGGCCAGCGTGCCGATCCAGTACCAGATCAGCGGCGGCGGCTCGTCGGGAGGGTCCGCGGCGGCCGCGGCGGCGACCACCCGTTCCAGCCAGTACATGCCCTCGCGCAGATGATCCCGCAGGTCCCACAGGCGCCCGAGATCGGCGGCGAGCGCGAGGGCGTCGGCGGCGCGGCCCGAGGCGGTCGCCCAGGCGAGGGCGGCGCGCAGGTTGTCGCGCTCAAGTTCGAGCGTGTCCAGCCACGCGTTGAGCTCGCGCCGGGACATGCCGGGCCGCCAGCCGCTGGCGAGGTCCCGCATCCAGGCGAGGTGCGCGGCGCGGGCGGCCTCCGCCCCGGCCGGATCGCGGTCCAGCCGCTCCAGCCCGTAGGCGCGGATGGTCTGCAGCATCGCGAAGCGCGGCTCGGGCGACTCGTCGGGCAGGGCGGCGGGGAGCAGCATGTTCGCGGCGGCCAGCCGGGCCAGCCGGGCCGGGACGGCAGGCCCGGCCAGGATGCCGCCGCCGTCCTGGTCGCCGTCGTCGGCGAGCAGGCTGGCGGCGGCGACGGTGAAGCCGCCGCTGAAGACCGAGAGCCGGCGGAACAGGGCCTGCTCCCCCGGGCCGAGCAGGTCGTAACTCCAGCGGATCGCCTCGCGCATGGACGCCTGGCGCGGCTGCCGGCCGGGGCCGCCGCGTTCCAGCAGGGCGATCCCGGAGCGCTCGACCTGGGCCTGCAGCGCGGGCAGCGAGAAGGCGGCGAGTTGGGCGGCGGCCAGTTCGATCGCGAGCGGCAGGCCGTCGAGGGCCGCGGCGATGGCCCCCGCCGCCGCGAGATTGGCCGCGGCGCCCGGGGCTGGCGGGTCGAAGGCCAGGCCGGGCTGCTGCCGCCGCGCCCGGTCGATGAACAGGGCCACCGCGGGCGACCCGGCAGTGGCCGCCGCGTCGCCTGCCGCCGGCTCGTCCGGGCGGCCGGGCAGGGCCAGCGGCGGCACCGGCAGCACGGCCTCGGCGGAAAGCCCGAGCGGGACCCGGCTGGTCACGATGACCCGCACGCCCCCGGCCCGCCCGAGCAGGTCCGGCAGCGCCCCGGCGGCCTCCGCCACCTGCTCGAAGTTGTCGAGCACCACGGCGGCGGGCTCGCCATCCGGCCGGGCGGCGCCGCGGATTGCCTCCTCGATGGCCGGATCCGCCAGCCGCTGGTCGAGAATGCCCTCCAGCGACAGCCAGCCGCCGAACCGGATTCCCGCCTGGCCGAGCCGGGCCGCGAGTTCCGCGGCCAGCCGGGACTTGCCGACGCCGCCGGGCCCGCTCAGGGTGAGCACGCGGGCGCCCGGGTCGGCCAGCACGGCCAGGCCCGCGGCGAGTTCGGCGGCGCGGCCCACCAGCGCGCCGTGGAACTCCGGGGGGGCGGGGCCCGCGCCGCCGGTTGGCCTGCCGCGCCGGGCGCGGGCGGCGGCGGCGAAGGCGGCGCGCCCCTCGCCGTCGAGGCCGAGGGCCGTGGCGAGCAGCGAGACGGTGTCCCGCCGGGGCCGTTGGCTGAACCCGCGCTCGAGGTCGCTGATGGTGCGCAGCGCCACCCCGGAGGCCTCGGACAACTCGGCCTGCGTCATCCGCGCCGCGTAGCGGGCCGTCCGCAGCGACAGGGCGAAGGAGTCCGCCTGCCAGGACCCGCCGTGCGCGGGCCGCCGGCTGGCGTCCGTGTCCCGCTCCGACTGCGTAGGCCGTGCACCCGTCAAAGCGCCAATCTCCGCGCCATCGCGAACCCAATCGTGCCGGGAGCATGGCCGATCACGGGATTCCGGTCAACAGCCGTGGTCACAGGAGATGCACCGTACGTCAGGAGATGCAACCGCCGGAACGGTGTGCTATCGTGGCGGCGGCAAGGGCTTGGTCACGGACTCCGTCCGGGCCGGGCCTGGGGGCGGAATCAACCGAAACGGTCGCGCCACGGCGCGTCCGGTCGGCACGGCCGGCGAAGCCGGGAGCAATCCCGGCGGCCCTGATCCGCTCATGCCCGGGATCGCACAGGGGGCGGAGACCAGGGCGTGCAGATCTACGACGTTACCATCAGCAGTCAGGGCCAGGTCACGGTCCCGGTTGCCATCCGTCGTCTGTTGGGGCTTCACAAGGGCGACAAGGTGCGGTTCATCGCCGAGGACGGCGGCGTGCGCGTCGTGGCTGCGCCGTGGACGCTCGAATCCGTCATCGGGTCCGTCGTCCCGCCCTGCGAGGCGGCCGCCATCGACGACATCATCGACGAAGCGATGGACGACGATGTGGGACCGCGGGTTCCGGAACCGCTGCGATGAAAACGCCGGTGATGGTCGATGCCGGGGTGGTCGTGCGCGGTCTTCTCGCCCCGCCGCCCGCGGGAGCGCGCGGCAGCCACGAGGTTCAGCGGTCCGCCGACCTGCTGCGGCGGGTGGCCAGCGGCGAGGTCCAGATCGCGATGACCGACGCCGTCATCTCCGAGATCGCCACCGTGCTCGTCTCCCGGCGCTACTTCCGGCTTTCCCGGGAGGATGCCGCGCACCGGTTGCGCGGACTGTTCACCGAACCGGGCGTGCGCGTCGCCGGCAAGGCGGCCGTCCTCGCCGCGCTCGACCGCTGGGCCCGCGATCCCGCCACGTCCTTCTCCCACGCCCTCTCGGTCGAGCGCGCCGCCGACGCTGGCGCCGGGATTCCCGGCGATGCTCCCCTGCGCCTGCCCGCGGCTGGCTCCCTTGAGCGGCCCCGGTCGCGCTGACCCCGCACCCGGACCGCGCCATCCTGTGGCCAAAACTGCGCGGGAAACTGCCTGTTCTTTTTTCCTTGCCCCGGCGATGATCCTTGGTGGCGTCCTGTCGCCGGCAATGCCTCCCCGGCGCCGGCGGCGGGACGTCGTTCTGCGCTGGCGCGATGGCATCCGGGTCGGCCCGGGCGATGCACTGCGGCCTCGGCGCGCGCCGGTCACAGCGTCCGCCGCATCGGGTGGTCCCGGCATCCCGCGCGGCATCGGGCAAAGGTCCCGGCGTTCCCGGGTGGGGGTGTGACGCCATGGCAGGCAAAGCACCGGAACTTGGTGTACAATCACCCCGTGGGCCGGACCATGTGGTGCCCACATGGCACAGCCCGCGATGGGGATTCGCGGGTACGTACAGCGGATGTTCCATTTAGCCGGGACATCTGGTAAAGTATCCGAGAGGGCTCGGTTTCGGATTGCCCATAGCCTGGGCAGGGGAGAGGGAAGGTCCATGGAAGACCGGTTCGAGCAGGACGAACTCGCGCAGGTGGAAGCCGCCGGCGGCGAGGGAATGACCCGGCGCAAGAGCGTCCTCGGGCTTGCCGCGGCGGCCGCCGCGCTGGCCGCCGCCGGACTGACGGGCGACGCCACGGCCAAGGACAGCGGCTCCGCGAAGGGCAAGCAGACCGTCAAGACCCAGGGCGACACCGCCAAGGACGACCCGGCCAGCGACGAGGAAGTCATCGACGAGCACCGCAGGCGGCGCGGCCGCAAGGGCCAGAAGGGCAATGTTGGCCCGACCGGTCCCAAGGGCGACAAGGGCGACACCGGGAAGACCGGCGCCACCGGCGTTGCCGGACCGACGGGTCCGGGCGGCCCGGCGGGCGGCCCGACCGGCCCGACCGGCGAGATGGGTCCGACCGGCCCCGGCACCAACCCCGGCGCTCCGGTCAAGTCCGTTCAGTTCAACGACGATGGCGCGTTTGGCGGACACGCCACCTTCGTGTTCGACACCGACAACAACGCCAACAATCTCGGACTCGGCACCGGCACGCCGAACGCCAGGATGCACGTCCGCAACAACAACACCAACCAGAACGTGGCCATCCTGCAGGCCGCGACCAACCAGATCGAGCCGTTCGCGCTCTTCCAGGACAACTCCGGCAACGAGCTTGCGCGCCTGAGCTTCGGCTCGAACTCCAGCGGCCTCGGCAACGGCAGCCTCTGGCTTGGCAAGCAGGCCGGGCAGGCCAACACCGGCACCAACAACACCGCCGTCGGCACCGGCACCATGGCCACCAACGGCACCGGCCGGTCCAACGTCGCCATCGGCTACAACGCCGGCACCCTGATCCAGGACGGCAACAACAACACCGTCGTCGGCTCCCAGGCTGGCCAGGCCGTCGAGGACGGCGCCTGCAACACGCTCATCGGCCGCCAGGCCGGCAGCAACGTGGTCGACGGCAACAACAACATCGCCATCGGCTGCAGCGCCACGGTGGTGGACGGCTCGGCCAGCGCCCAGCTCGCCATCGCCTCCGCGATCTACGGCGAGAACATCACCAACTTCAACACCGCGAAGATCGGCATCGGCACGACTGGCCCGACCGCCCGGCTGCACGTCGACGGCCCGTCCGGCCCGTCGAATGCGTCGACGATCACCTTCCGCCTCTCCTCGACGCCGGCAGGCCCGACCGGCCCGACCGTCTTCGGCGTCGCCGGCAGCGGCCAGATCCTCACCAACCAGGTGCTCGGCGTAACCGCCTACGGCGCCTCCAGCTACACCGGCTCCGCGGTGCTCCCGATCTACGATCCGAACGGCAACTTCGCCGGCTACATCCCGGTCTTCACCGGGTTCCAGGGAATCTCGTAGGCCCACGAATTCTGTGAAATCGACCCCGGGGCGGCCTTTGGCCGCCCCGGGGTTGTTTTTGCGAGCTGGCGGCGGCTCGGCCGTGCGGAACGCCCCGCGCCGCCGCCGACCGGAAGCCCCCAACTCCCAGCCCCCGGCTGCCTGACCCTCAAACCCGGACGGTTTCCGGTCCCTGTGCGAGGGAGCGGGGTTGGGGTGAGGGAAGATGACCGCGCCGGGGCGTAGGTTCAAACCTGCCCGGGTACAAGGGGGTGTGGGGTGAGGACAGACCGCCGGACCGGTGCGGAGTTGCAAAACAGTCCGCGCATGCGGCCCCTTGCCCCCCTAACGCCAGCGGCTACGCGCGGGCGCGCTCCCGGATTTCCGCCAGCGTCCAGCGGCGCACGACCTCGCCATCCTCGAAGACCGTGACGAGTTCGTCCGCCGCGGCCGCGAAGCGCTCCGGGCGCCCGATGCTGGAGAGGGTCTCCCAGCCCCCGCCGGCGGTGCGCGCGAGTTTCAGCCTGCCCTCTTTCGAGCGCTTGGCCGCATCGGTCGCCGGGGTCTTGGCCACGCCGTAGACCTGGCCATTCACCTCGACCTCGCTCGCCTTCAGCGCGAACTGGCAGGTGTCCCGGTTCACCTTTTGCAGGAGCGCCCCGCCGGAGCCCACCGTCAGGTTCGCCGCCGAGAAGCCCCGCTCCATGATGATGGCGTAGAGCGGCCCGATGGTCTCCGGCCCCATGCCGTCGCCCTGGATCACCCGCACCCGCGGATCGAGCAGGCGGAACCCCGCCCGGTTCACCTCGCCGCCGAACCGCTCCCACAGCGCGTCCAGCACCCGAGGCACGACCTCCGCCGGGTCCCCCGAATCCGGCCGGATCACCAGCGTGCCGCGCCGCGCCAGCACCGCCTCGCGCAGCGTGCCGCCCCAGAGCCGCTCCACCGCGGCGTAGATGTCGTAGCTGTCGCTGACGCAGGCAACCACGCCGTCCGGGAAGGTTTCGAGGACGTTGCGGTAGGCGTCCTCCTCGCGATCGCGGCCCAAGGCGACGATCACGGAGTGCTCGGTGGCGGGAATGCTGAATCCGCTCATCCCGCCGTCGTACGCCCGTGCCAGCAGACGGATGCCTGCCACGGTGTCGGTGCCGTCGAAGCTGAGCAGGTGCGCCGCCGCGCCGAGGCCCGCGGTCTCCTCCGAGGAGACGCCCCGGTAGCCGAAATCGTGGCAGGCGAATCCGACTCCCGCCGGGTCCTCGCCGGATGCCGCCCACGCCGCCGCGATATCCCGCCGGATCGCCGCGCTCTGCGTCGCCACCGTTGCCGGGTACCACACCTTCAGCAGCAGCGTCTCCAGCCACCCCGGCAGCCACGGGAAGGCCGGATCGGTGTTCTCCAGCGTCATCAGCACGTTGTCCACCGGGACGCTGGCGCCCTCCGGCACGGCGCGGACGCGCAGCGGCAGGCGGCCGCCGTGCCGCTCCAGCAGCAGGCGCCAGGAGGCCGCGGAAAAGACGTCGGGCCGCCCGAAGTGGGCGGTCCAGAACGCCTCGGCCTCGTCGATGTGCTCGTCCGCCAGCACCGCGCCGGCCAGGTACTCCAGCAGGTAGGCCTGGAGCCCGAAGAAGAGCGTCTCCGGGTAGCGGCCGCCCCGCGCCTCGAGGTAGGAGAAGACCCGGGTCAGCCCCGGCGGATAGAGCCGGGCGTGGCTGGCCTTGTAGGAGTCGGTCATCAGCACGAGGTTGTGGCGGCCGTTCATGGAGGTCTCCCGGTGGCGCGGCGTGTTGCCCCGGTGCAATGGTCGTTCATCCCGCGGTGCTACGCTTGCCACCATTGCGGAGCGGTCGGCGCGGCGCCGGGCGCGCCGCCGGGAACGCGCGCCATCCCGGCGCCCAGAGGAACGAGGCCATGACCGATACCCAGGCTCCCCCGCCGACTCCCACCCCCGGGTTGCCCCAGATGGCGGCGCTCCCCGAGCGAGATCCCACCCAGCCGCGCGGCAG
>JBJTKE010000273.1:0-1488 GCA_046096285.1 Chloroflexota bacterium | reverse complement strand
GGTATGGGGGATCGCGGATCGGGGAGCAGGTACCGGGTGCTGGGGCGCCGGAGACTTGAACGCCGGCGCGGTGGGGCGAGGGACCCGGCGGGCGGACCAGAGAAAACGCGCGGGCCGCCGGGGATGCCGGCGGCCTGCGTGCTGGACGTTCCGTGGTGGGACGAGGTGGAGCGCCTAGTCGACGGCGGGGACGCCGGTGTTGGCGTCGCTCCAGAGGTCGGCGATCTTCGGGCCGAGGGCGATGATGGCGGTGATCCCGGCGATCGCGATCACCCCCAGCACCAGGGCGTACTCGACCATGTCCTGCCCCTCGTCCTCGTGGGCGATCCGGTTGACCAGTTCGATGATGGCGCTCATGTCGGGGTCCTTCCTCTCGGCGGGCGGCCGGAACCGTTCCGGACCTCGTTGCCCGCTCCCCCCGGCGGGTCCCGGGGGCGTTGCTCTCACGGGACTATTCAAGCACCCGTCAAGCGGTTTGAACATTCGGAAAACAGGCTGGCGCGGATGCGGTACGGCGTGTTCGACAAACCAGCCACGCCGAACCATCACATTCAGCGGTGCACGGGGCGATCAGCTCCCGCAAATGAACTGGCGCATGTGCGGGATTCCCGCCCCCGACCTCCCGGGCAGCATCGCCGGGGCGGCCAGCGCGCTCCCACGCCTGCCGCGGAACGGGCAAGCGGCGGAAACGCCAGCGGGCCGGAGCCGGGACTGCGTCGTCCCGGCTCCGGCCCGCACTGGATGGGTTCGCCGCGCGTCAGGCGCGCTGCGGGCGCGGCGGGTAGCTCTCCCCCTGCCCGTTGCGGGCGGTGGAGCACAGCACGCGCACCCACGGAGCATCGGATTCGTCGCCGTTGGGCACGAACAGGAGCCCGTCCGAGCGCATCGCGACCGAGCCCCGTCCATCCTGGTAGTCGTCGGCTCCGGAGTACGTGTGCCGGACCTTCCACGCGGTGATGTCCGAGACGTCGTAGCCGATCAGGTAGTCGCCCTCCCCGCAGCCATCCGACCGCAACCAGAGGGTGCCGTCGCCGGTGAAGTTCATGCTGGCTTCCTTGGGGTAGCGAAGCCCAACGCTCGGGTTGCAGGAACCCACGTACTGGCCGGGGTTGCCGGTGTCCTCCTTGCCGAACGCGACGCCGGTGTAGGTGACGCTCGCCCCGAGTTGCCAGCGATCGACCCTGTTCGGGCGGGCGGTCAGCAACTGCGCGCCGTCCCGGGTGACCGCGATCGACTGGGCGTCCTCCAGTTCCGCCGTGCCCGCGGCGATCACGGTGGACACGACGCCCGCCGGCGTCACCTTCCGCACCCGCCGCTCATCGTCGTTCTGGTCGAGGATTTCGAGCAGGTAGAGATCCCCGGTCACCGGATTGATGTCCGCGGTGTACTGGGAGTAATCATGGAAATTCACCGAGTTGTCGCTGAGATCGAACTCGGTGATGTAGGCCAGGGTGTCGGGGTTGAGCGCGATGAAGCGGCGAGCGCCCC
>JBJTKE010000272.1:0-5393 GCA_046096285.1 Chloroflexota bacterium | reverse complement strand
CCAGAAGGCGTTCGCCGACGCCTGGGAGGGCTACGGCCTGGCCGAGGGCGCCTGCGGCATCGGCCCCGCGTTCGCCGTCGTCTCCGGGCTCGACTGGCGGAAGAACAACGATCCCTACGTCAACCAGAAGTTCCTCGGCTCCCAGGGAGGCCCCGCCGGCCCGGAAATCGACGGCGGGGGGACCTATGGCAACTCCGTCACCACCGGCCTGAGGTTCCGCGACAGCGTGGAGATCGACGAGCACAAGTACCCCATCCGGGTCAGCGAAATCCGCGTCCGGCAGGACTCCGAGGGCGCGGGCAGGCGGCGTGGCGCTCCCGGCTTCCGGGTCGCCTACGGACCCCGCCACGATGTGATGCGCGCTTTCTACGTCACCGACGGCCACCATTTCCCGCCGCGCGGCGTGCGCGGCGGCGGACCCGGCGCGCCCTCCCTCCCGTTCAAACTCCACGCCGATGGCGTGGAGGAGCCACTGCCGCCCATCGCCTCGACCGATCTTCAGCCGGGAGAGCAGTTGCTTCACCTGCTCAGCGGCGGCGGCGGGTACGGCAGCCCCCTGAAGCGCGAACCGGAACGGGTGCGGGAGGATGTGCTGGCGCAGTTCATCTCGCTCGAGCGCGCGCGCGACGTCTACGGCGTCGTCTTTGCCGGCAGCGCGCTTGACGAGACCCTGGACGTGGACGCGGCGGCGACGGAACGGCAGCGGGCGGCGCTGCGGGCGGCAGGGTAGCCGGCACGGGAGGGAGCAGCAGGGCATGGCAGGACAGCTTCGGCGCTATCTCGACCTCGGGTTGCATGGCAGGACCGCCATCGTCACCGGGGCCAGTTCCGGCATTGGCCTGGCGATCTGCGAGGCGCTCGCCGAGTCCGGCGCGGATATCGTGGCGGTGGGACGTGACCGTGGACGGTTGGCCGGGGCCCTCGCCGCCATCGAGGAGCGCGGGGTCCGGGCCGAGCCGGTCGCGGTGGAGTTGACCGACGACGGAGCGCCCGGCGTGATCGTCGATGCCGCGCTCGCCCGGTTCGGCCGGATCGACGTGCTGGTCAAGTGCGCCGGCATCTTCGAGCCGCAGCCCTTCGCCACCCAGCCGATGGAGAGTTTTGACCGGCAGTTCGCGGTGAACGTCCGCGCGCCGTTCGCGCTCACCCAGGCGGCCCTTCCGCACCTCGAGGCGGGCGCCAGCGTGATCAATATCTCGTCGATCGCCGGCCATTCCGGGTTCCCGCTCTCGGCCGCCTACTGCGCAACCAAGGGCGCGCTGGAATTGATGACGAAGGGGCTCGCCGCCGAACTCGGGCCGCTGGGCATTCGCATCAACTGCGTCGCCCCCGGCAACATCCGCACGCCGATGAACCAGCACCAGTTCGAGGCCTCGCGCGCCTACGAGCGCTCGCTCGAGGAGAAAACGCCGCTCGGCCGGATCGGGGAGGTGGAGGACATCGCCGCGGCGGTGGCCTACCTGGCGTCGCCAGCGGCGAAGTTCGTCACCGGGGCGTCGTGGCTGGTGGACGGCGGCTGGAACGCGGGCTGAGCGGCAGCGGGTGGCGCCGTCCCGGGCGAGGCCGGGAGGTTGCGGCCGGGGGCGCGGCGGGTTTGTCGGGGGGGGGGGCCCCCTTGCACCGCCCCGCCCGCCCCCGGGAGGGCGACCGCCTGCTTCGCAGGACATATCCCCGGAGCCCCGCCGGCGTTGGGCGTTACGACCCCACGCGGCACCATGATGCGGCGGCGACCGCCATCACCCGCGCCGCCGCGGTCAGTTGCGCCACCTCCACGTACTCGTTCGGGCTGTGCGCCTGCGCGATCCGCCCCGGCCCGAAAATGGTCCCCGCCATGCCTTGCTCGGCATACCACGCCAGTTCCGAGGCGGCGGTGAAGCCCTCGACCGCGACCGGCAGGCCGGTCACCCGCAGGGCTTCGGACATGGTCCCGATGAACGGATGGTCCGGCGGGGTGTCGGCGGGTGGGAACCAGATGTTGCGCAGCCTCCAGGTGAAGCGGGGCGGGTGGGCGCGCAGCCACTGGTCCGCGCGGCAGACGGCCTCGACGCACGCCTCGATCTCCGCCACGACCTCGTCGTACCGCTCGTCCGGCAGCCACCACAGGTTGTATTCGACCGAGCAGTAGTTGGGCGTGGTTCCCGGGTTGGAGATCAGCCGCAACTGCCCGTCCTCGCCGCCGCCGGGACCGCCGGCAATGATGCCCGGCAGCAGGGTGTTGAATCCGGGCGGCAGCATCGGATGGGAGCGGGAGACCGCCCATTGCCGCTCCAGGTCCTGGAGGGCGGCGACGATCTTCATCGTCTTCTCGATGGCGTTGACGCCGCCGCGCTCGCCGTGGCCCCCCGCGTGCACGCCCATGTAGCGGTTGCCCGCATGGCTTTCCCGTCCCTCGATCTCGATCCGGAAGTGGACCAACCCGCCCTCGACCGGCATCAGCTTCAGGTCGGTCGGCTCGGCCACGACCACCGAATCCACCTTCGGCAGGCGCGCCGCCAGGTTGCGGGTGCTGAATCCCACGACCTCCTCGTCGGCCACGACGTGCATCCAGATGTCGCCCGCCGGCCGCACGCCGGAGGCCACGATCGCCTCGATGGCGCAGAGGCAGGACGCCACTCCTCCCTTCATGTCGGCCGCGCCGCGGCCCCACAAGCGGCCGCCGGCGACCTCGCCACCCCACGGATCGCGCTCCCATGCCGAGCGGTCGCCGACCGGCACCACGTCGATGTGCCCGTTGAGGGCCAGCGAGCGGCCGCCGCCGCTCCCGGGCAGGCGCCCCGCCACGACGGGGTAGTGCGGCGGTTCCTGCCAGCGCTCGACCTCCATCCCGAGCCGCTCCATCCGGCCCGCGATGAGGTCCTGGCAGCGCAATGCCTCCGCCGGGAACTCCTGGTTGCCAGCCGATTGGCTGTCGCTCCGGCAGCCGACGAGTTGCCGGGTGAACTCGATCAGGCCGGGTGCGAGCGCCGCGGCCGCGCGGTCGATGCTGGCGAGCGTTTCCTGGCTGGCGCCGGGCCTGGGACCATCCTTCCGCGGGGTCAGGCCGGAGACAGCGCGGACCCGTCCGCGCCGAACAGGTGGGCGTGATCGAGGCCGAACTCCAGCCAGACCTGCTGCCCGGGAGCGACCGGGGTGCGCGCCGCGGCTCGCGCCGTCCACGAGGAGGTTCCGGTCGAGGCATTCACGAACAGGTCGGAACCGACCGGTTCCACCAGCGAGACCGTCGCCGCCACGGCGCCCGGGGCGGGGCCATCGAGCCGGACGCGCACGTCCTCCGGCCGGATGCCGAACGCCGCCTCGCCGCTCTCCTGCGACCGCGCCGCGGCGGACAGCCGCGGCGACAGCGGAACCGCGAGGTCGGGACCCTGGAACACGACGCCATCCGCTCCACGCTCCAGCCTGCCGGAGACGAGATTGATCCGCGGGCTGCCCAGGAACGCCGCCACAAACGTGTTCGCCGGGTGGTCGTACACCTGCTGCGGCGGCCCGACCTGCTGGATCACCCCGGCCCGCATCACGGCGATCCGGTGGCCCATCGTCATCGCCTCCACCTGGTCGTGGGTGACATAGATGGTCGTTGTCCGGAGCCGGGCGTGCAGCCGCAGCAGTTCCTCGCGGGTCTGCACCCGGAGTTGGGCGTCGAGGTTGGAGAGCGGTTCGTCCATGAGGAACACCGCCGGGCGGCGCACGATGGCCCGGGCCAGCGCGTCCCGCTGCCGCTGGCCTCCGGAAAGGTGTTCCGGCCGCCGTTCGAGAAAGGGCGCCAGGCCGAGCGACTCCGCCGCCGCCAACGAGCGCGCCCGCGTTTCCTCGCGCGGCACGCCGGTCATGCGAAGCGGAAAGGCGATGTTCTCGATCACGGTCATGTGGGGGTACAGCGCATAGTTCTGGAACACCATCGCCACGTCGCGGTCGGCGGGCCGTTCGTAGTTCACCATCCGCCCGTCGATCCAGATCTCGCCGGAGGTGATGTCCTCGAGGCCCGCCACGAGTGTCAGCAGCGTGCTCTTGCCGCACCCCGAGGGGCCGAGCAGCACCAGGAACTCGTGGTCCTCGACGAGGAGATCGACCTCCGTGACCGCTCCCGCCGCGGCGTTGCCGTAGCGCTTGGTGACCTCGATGAACTCGACCTGGCCCACGGGGAGTCCTTTCCGGGGTTATTCCTTGAGGGCGCCGGCGATGGAGCCGGCGATGAAGTACCGCTGCAGGAACAGGAAAACGATGACCAGCGGCAGCATCGAGAGCACGGCTCCAGCCGACAGCACCCCCCAGTTCACGGTGAACAGCGACCGCAGGCTCTGCACGCCCACGGTCAGGGTGAACATCTCGGGCTTCGTCGCGATCACCAGCGGCCACAGGTAGCTGGTCCACTGGGTCATGAAGGTGAAGACGCCGAGCACCACCAGCCCGGGCCGGATCAGCGGCAGGATCACGCGCCGGTAGATCGCGAACTCCGAGCAGCCGTCGAGGCGCGCCGCCTTTTCGAGGTCGGGCGGCAGGGTCTCGATGAACTGCCGCATCATGAAAATGCCGATGGGGGAGGCGAGCGCGGGAAGGATCAGGCCGGCGTAGGTATTGGTCAGCTTGAGGTCCCGGACGATCAGGAAGAGCGGGATCAGCGTCGCCGCGAACGGGATCATCAGGGTGGCGAGGACCACGACGAACAGGGCGTCGCGGCCGGGAAAGGTCATCCGGGCGAAGGCGTAGCCCGCCATCGAGTCGATGACGACCTTGACGACCGTCACCACCCCGGCCACCACGAAGGAATTGATGGTCCACCGGATGAACGGGTAGTCCCGCACCAGGGTCCGGAAGTTTTCCAGCGTCGGCTGCTTCGGGATCCACTCCGGCGGATAGCTGAACAGCGCCACGGTGTCCTTGAACGAGGTCGAGATCACGTACAGGAACGGCACCATCGAGACCGCGGCGGCGACGATCAGGATGCCCCAGGCCGCGATCGTGTAGATCGACGGGCCCGGTTTCCGTGGGCGGGCGGGGGCGCTCGCGGCGGCGGTCAGCTCGGGGAAGACTGTCTCGACGGCCATCAGGGGCGCTTCCGCAGGAGCCTGATCTCCACCAGGGTCAGGGCCAGGATGAACAGCAGCAGGACGAAGCTCAACGCGGCGGCGAAGCCGGTCTTGTCGTTGAACTGGAACATCGCCTTGTAGATGTACCAGACCACGGTGACCGTCGCGTTGACCGGGCCGCCGTCGGTCAGGATGCTGACCGAGTCGAACAACTGGATGTTCCAGATGGTGGCCATCACCACCGCGAAGTAAATGGTCGGCCGCAGCAGCGGGAGCGTGAGATGGCGGAACTGCTGCCAGGGGCTGGCGCCGTCGATCGTCGCCGCCTGGTAGAGCTCGCGCGGCAGGCCGAGCAGCGCGGCCAGGAAC
>JBJTKE010000271.1:0-1081 GCA_046096285.1 Chloroflexota bacterium | reverse complement strand
GGGTGGGCGGGGGGCGCGGTGGGGCGCGGACGGCGTGGTATTCTACCGACTCGTTTTGCGCGGACGGCGGCGCAGTATTGCCCCGAAGCCGCCCCGAGGAGCCGGTTTCCCATGGATCAGGACGCGCAACGCATCCGGGTGGAGGCGCTCGGCCAGCCGGGCCAGCGCCGGTTTCGTCTGAGGGCCTTGATCGGCGGCGAGACGTGGGTAGCCTGGAGGGAGAAGCATCAGGTTCAGGCGCTCGGCCTGGCCCTGGAGCAGATGCTGGAGCAGTCTCCGGATGGGCCGGGGTTGGCGTCGTCAGGCGGCGCGATCGCGTTGGCGGAGTTCGACACCGAGACGCGGCGGCAGTTCCGGGTGGGCCGGATGGAACTGGGGTACGACGAGCGGACCGACCGGTTGGTGATCATCGCGCACGATGTGAACGAGACCGATGTCGAGGCGGACCCGGCGCTGACGTGCCGGCTGACGCGCGAGCAGGCGACCGACCTGAGCGCGGAGGCCGCGGCGGTGGTGGCGGCGGGACGGCCGCGCTGCACGATGTGCGGCGCGCCGATGGGCCCCGGCCCGCACGCCTGCCCGCAGCAGAACGGGCATTTCCCGCGGTATCTCTCCGACCTGTCGGCGGAGGAGGAGGACTAGGGCCGGGCGTCCGTTCGGGGTTGACAGGGATGGCGGCGGCTCCGTAGACTGCAGACGGCAGTAGACCCCCAAACGAAGGGCGAAGTGCAAGCCATGCCGTTCTCCATTTGCCGCCGAGATTTCCGGACCGGGCTCGTACTTAGCGGGCTCCCGGGCGGGAGCGTGTGGTAGCAGGGAGGCCGGGCCGGAAGGTCCAGAGCGGCGACAGGCAAGCGAATCCGCGGTGATCCACCGGCCTCCCACCAGCGGGGAGGCTTTTTTGATGCCCGGTTCGGCGCCGGGCTGCGGCAGGCAACCGGACGCCGGCGATGGCGGGAGCAGGAAGGGAGAGCAGCGATGAGCGCGACCCAGGAACTGGAGCGGGCGGAGCGGGGCGGCAAGGCCGCGAGCCGGGAGCGGCCGGTGCTGACCGGGGCGGAAATCGTGTGCCGCTCGCTGG
>JBJTKE010000270.1:0-16323 GCA_046096285.1 Chloroflexota bacterium | reverse complement strand
CGCCGGGCCCCAGCGCCCGGCTCACCCGTGAATCGAGGCAGGCCGATGGCGACCGTCTCGCAGGCCGCAACGCCGGAGAACCTGGAATCCCGGCCGGTGAAGGCCGGGCCGTTTTCGTTCGAGCGCATTCTGTCCCCGGCGGTGCTTGCGCCGTCCGCGGTCGCGATCTTCGTGTTCGTGTACGTCTTCATCGGCTACACGTTCTTCGTCTCGCTCACCAAGTGGCAGACCGCCAAGCAGGACCTGTCGATCAAGGACCCGGTCGGGTCCGTCTACGGCACCCTGTTCGGCATGAGCCGCTTCCAGATCGACCTGCGGAACACCCTCGTCTTCACCGTGATGTTCCTGATCCTGGCCGTCGCCGCCGGCCTCGGGCTCGCCATCCTGCTCGATCGCAGGGTGGCCGGCAGCGGCTTCTTCCGCAGCGTGTTCCTCTTTCCGTATGCCCTCTCGTTCATCGTCACCGGCGTCACCTGGTCCTGGATTTTCAACCCCGAGACCGGCGTCAACCTGCTGTTCGAGGCCACCGGTCTGAACAGCCTGCTCGTTTCGATGGGCATGCAGCCGCTCAAGCCGGGCTGGATCACCGACCCGACCATCGCCTGGCAACTCAACGGCGCAATCAGCGCGGTCTATCCCCCGGCCAGCGAGTGGTCGCTCAAACTCGGCATTCCGGTGGCGCTGATTCCCGTCACCATTGCCGCCGCCTGGCAGCTTTCCGGGTTCGCGATGGCGACCTTCCTCGCCGGCATGGGAACCATCCCCCACGAGGTGCGCGAAGCCGCCGCCCTCGACGGCGCCAGCGACCGGCAACTCTACTCCGACGTGATCATCCCCCTGCTCAAGCCGATCATGGTCAGCACCCTGATCATTCTCGGGCACGTTTCGCTCAAGATCTTCGACCTGATCTTCTCCATGAGCGGGAAGGGACCGGGCTTCGCGACCGACGTGCCCGGCATCTTCGTCTACGAGATGATCTTCCGCGCCCAGCGCTACAACCTCGGCGCGGCCGCGTCCATCGTCATGCTCGTGCTGGTGTGCATCGTCATCGTGCCCTACCTGGCGCGGCAACTGAAGGAGCTCTAGGCATGGAAAACGCGGCGCCCAGCCTCGGCTCCGGCTACTCGGTTCCCGGCAGGAAGTCCCGCTTCGGGCGGGTGGTCGTCTGGTTCCTGCTGATCCTGGCGACCCTCTTCTTCCTCGCCCCGGTCTACGTGATGATCGTCAATGGCCTCAAGGACAAGGCCTACATGACGCTCGACGACATGTGGAAACTGCCGCGCTACCTCAATGGCGGCGGGTTCCCGGTCGCCTGGCAGACGCTCGACCAGAACCTCTGGGCCAGCCTGCGCATCGTCGTCCCGGCCACGATTCTCTCGTCGCTGGTGGGCGCGCTGAACGGCTACCTGCTCTCCAAGTGGAAGTTCCGCGGGTCCGACATCATCTTCACGCTGATTCTCTTCGGGATGTTCATTCCCTATCAGGCCATCCTGCTGCCGATGATCGAGATGATGCAGCAGATCGGGCTGTACGGGAAATGGCAGGGACTGGTGCTGGTGCACGTGATCTACGGCATCCCCATCACCTCGCTCATCTTCCGGAACTACTTCACCAACGTCCCCAATGACCTGGTCGAGGCGGCGCGCATCGACGGCGCCGGTCTCTGGGGCATCTTCCGGCAGATCATGCTGCCGCTCGCCCTTCCGGCGTTCGTCGTCGTCGGCATCTTCCAGTTCACCAACATCTGGAACGACTTCCTGTTCGGCGTCACCGTCGTCTTCAACCCGGCCGATCAGCCGGTCACCGTGGCGCTGAACAACCTGAACGGCACCAACTCGGTGGACTGGACCGTCGTCATGGCGGCGGCTGTGCTGGCCGCCCTGCCCACCGCGCTCGTGTACATTTTCCTCGGGCGTTACTTCATCCGCGGCCTGCTGGCCGGTTCGATGAAGGGGTAGCTCGCCCAGGGACGGACGGACATGCAGCGCAGCGACCGGCACGCGGACATCGTGATCATCGGCAGCGGCATGGGCGGCGGCACCGTCGCCTGGGCGCTCCGGGACCTCGGCGCGTCCGTGCTGCTGATCGAGCGCGGAGATTTCCTGCCGAAGGAGCCCCAGAACTACAGCCCGGAAGCGGTCTTTCTCGAAAACCGCTACAAGGCCGCCGAGCGCTGGCACACCGCCGATGGCGGCGTCTTCAAGCCGGGCGTGCACTACTTCGTCGGCGGCAACAGCAAGATGTACGGCGCGGTGCTCGCCCGCCTGCGCGAGGCCGATTTCGGCGACATCCAGCACGCGGGCGGCATCTCTCCGGCCTGGCCCATCTCCTACGCCGACCTCGAGCCCTTCTACGCCGAGGCCGAGCGTCTCTACTGGGTGCACGGCGAGCAGGGCGCCGACCCGACCGACCCGTGGCGCTCCGGCGCCTTTCCCTTCCCGCCCATGGAGCAGGACCCGTACATGGAGGATCTCTGCGACCGCTTCCGCGGCCAGGGATTGCATCCCGCTCCTCTCCCGGTGGGGATGGACTGGCGGCCCGGCGGCGCCTGCATCCGCTGCATGACCTGCGACGCCTTCCCCTGCCAGTTCGACGCCAAGGGCGATGCGGACGTCTGCGCCGTCCGCCCCGCGCTCGAGTCCCCGACCGTCGAACTCTGGACCCGGAGCTTCGTCCGCCGCATCGAAACCGGCGACGGCGGGCGGCGCGCCGCCGGCGTCGAGGTCGACCGGGGAGGCGACATCCTGCGCGTGTCGGCCGACCTGGTGGTGCTGGCCGCGGGCGCGGTCAATTCGGCGGCCACCCTGCTCCGCTCGGCCAGCGGCCGCCATCCGCACGGCCTCGCCAATTCCTCCGGCATGGTCGGCCGAAACTACATGGTCCACTCCAACTCGGTGCTGGTCGCCGTCGATCCGCGCCGGGTCAACCGCACCGTCTTCCAGAAGACCGTCACCATCAACGACTGGTACCACGGCGACCCCGCCCGGGACTTCCCCTGGCCGATGGGCAACCTCCAGCCGGTTGGAAAACTGCAGGCGGCGATGCTCGCCGGCGCGGCGCCGGGCTGGGCGCCGCGGGCCGCCCTCGGGCAGGTCGCCCGCCACAGCGTCGACTGGTGGGTCATGTCCGAAGACCTGCCGGACCCCGCCAACCGCGTCACCCTCGCCCCGGATGGCGCGATCCGGGTCGCCTGGCGTCCGAACAACCAGGCCGCCCACCGGGCGCTGATGGAGCGGTCGAAGGATGCCCTGCGCCGGGCTGGCTACCCAATCCTGCTCGACCAGGCGATGGGGATCGAAACCAACTCCCATCAGTGCGGCACCGTCCGCATGGGCGACGACCCGGCCAGCAGCGTGCTCGATCCGACGCTGAAGGCGCACGATGTCGACAACCTTTACGTCGTCGATGGCGGGTTCTTCCCGTCGTCGTCGGCCATCAACCCGGCCCTGACCATCGCGGCCATGGCCCTGCGGGCCGCGGCCTCCATCCGGACACGCTTCACCGCCGCTCCGGATCAGGCGGCCGCCCCGGCGGCAGGCGGCGGGTGACGTACCATTGCCCCGGATGACCCTGGTGCGGCGAACGACTCGCCGCCATGCGTGAGGAATGCGCCATGTTGCCGAACCGCGGATCGCGGCTCGAATCGTACCGGCAGCACCGGGACGAGTGGTTCAAGAACGACCCCGACTCGCCGCTCGAACCGGTCGACCGCGAGGCGTTCACGGGACTCGACTACTTCCCGGAGCGGAAGGACCTGCAGCTCGATCTCCCGGTGGATGACTCCGGCCCGGGGGTGGGGGAGCGGGTCGACATTCCCACCACTGCCGGCGAGGTCAAGCCGTTCCTGCGCGCGGGCCGCATCACCTTCGACGTGGACGGCTCGCCGGTGACCCTCTCGGTCTTCACCGACGCCCGGCGCGGCAACTTCTTCATCCCGTTCAAGGATGGCACCACCGGCTCGGAGACCTACGAGGGAGGCCGGTTCCTCGATCCCAAGGCGCGCCCGAACGGCAACCTCGTCGTTGATTTCAACTATGCCTACAACCCGTGGTGCGCCTACGGCGAGGGCTGGAGTTGCCCGATTCCCCCGGATGAAAACGTGGTCGCGATCCGGATTCCCGCGGGCGAGCGGGCGTTCCGTTCGAAGGCCTGACCGGCGCGGGCCGAAGGATGCTGGCGGGAATCGCCGGCATCAGGCCCCGGAACCCACGTCAACGGCGCCGACCGCGGCGGGCGCGGCGTCGAACGAGACCAGCACCCGGTACCTGCCCACGGGCCAGGCCGAGCCTGGTGTGGACTCGAGCGCGAAGGAAACCCAGATGACCCCCGCTCCGGCCTCGAGCGTGTGCTCGCTCCGGAAAGCCGGCATGTCGGTGTTGTTGTAGCTCCAGTCCGCCGAAACCATGACCGGAGCATCGCCGAGAGCGACCGGCAGCGATGCGATGATCTGCGGCGCCCCGGGGTCGATCCGCTCGAGTTGCGAGAGCGGCGCTCCGGTCGCGGGATCGGTCCCGGTCGTCCAGATGATCGGCCCGGCGGGCGTGCTGCGGCCGGGCTGGGCGGCGGCGGGGGAGCCAGGACGCGGCTGCGCCTCGCCTGGGGCCGGGGTGGGGTCGTCGGACCGCGGAAGTTCCGCGGCCGGGGGCGGAGCCACCGGAGGGTCGTCAGCCTGCGGCGGCGCGGCCCTGCCGCACCCGGCGAGAAGGGCCGAGGCCGCCACGGCGGCGATGAACGTCCGCCTCGACCGGGGCGGAGCGGGCGGCACGTCAACCCCGCCCCCGGAGGCGGGCAGCGGCGCGCGCGGGGAAGGGATTGCGTCGTCGTCGCGAAGAACTGTCATCGTTCCCATTCTACCCGCCGCACCCTTTCCCCCGCCCAGCCGATGCCGGTTGCCGGGCCACCGGCAGGGGCGTATAGTCGAATCCGGCCCGGGCGCAGCACGCCGGAAGCCGCAGGCTGGAAGGAGCGTCGCGGTGGGTTCGATTGCGGGGGCGCTGGCCGCGGAACATGGGCCGGGAGCGGGCGCGGAGACGGCATCCGCCGTCGTTTCCCCGGAGCGTGGTCCCGTGGTTCGCGGTGTGAGCGTGGTGGTGCCCGTGTACAACGAGGAGGGCAACCTGCGCGAATTGCATCGGCGGGTGACCGGCGTGCTCGAACGAACCGGGCTGCCCTTCGAAATCATCGTCGTCGACGACGGCTCGCGGGACGGCGGATGGTCCGTGCTGCGCGAGCTTTCTGCCCGGGATGCCCGGCTGAAGGCCCTGCGCCATCGCCGGAACTTCGGCAAGGCGCGGGCCCTGTCCACCGGGTTCGCCGCCGTCTCGCACGATCTGGTGATCACCATGGACGGCGATCTGCAGGACGACCCTGACGAGATTCCCCGCTTCATCGAGCGCATCGAGGCCGGGGACGACCTCGTGTCGGGATGGAAGCAGCGGCGGCAGGACCCGATCGGCAAGACCCTGCCCAGCCGCCTGTTCAACGGCACGGTGCGGGCGGTGTCCGGCGTGCCGCTCCACGATTTCAACTGCGGGTTCAAGGCGTACCGGGCGGAGGTCACCCGCAGCATCCGGCTCTACGGCGAGTTGCACCGGTTCACGCCGGTGCTTGCCAACGCCGAGGGGTTCCGCATCGGCGAATTGCCGGTGACGCATCATCCCCGCCGGTGGGGGACCTCCAAGTACGGCTGGTCGCGGCTGCCGAAGGGGTTTCTCGACCTCCTGACCGTGACCTTTCTCACCACCTACCGCCAGCGCCCGATGCACATGCTCGGGCTGCCGGGTCTGGTGACGATGGCCATCGGCATCCTGATCGCCCTGTGGCTGACCGGGGAAAAATTGCTCGGCGGAGCCGCCATCGGCGGCAGGCCGCTGTTGCTGCTGGCGGTGCTGCTGATCGTGATCGGGGCCCAGTTCTTCGGCCTCGGGTTGCTCGGGGAACTGCTGGCCCACGGCGCAAACGCGCCCGACGACGCCGCCCGCGACGCGCCGGTCCGCGAGACGCTCGGCTTCCCGCTGCACGAGGATTTGGCCCCCGCCCGTGGATGATCCGACGGGCGCCCGCGACAGCGGTCCCCGCCGGGCGGCGCGGCGGTTGATCGCCGTGCCGACCCCGGCGATCTTCCTGTCCAGCATCATGGTGGCCGTCGCGCTGCTGGTCTGGCAGGGCACGCTGGGCCGGGTGGCGGCCGTGGCCGGGACGATCGACTGGCGGCTCGCCGCGCTCGCGGCCGGATTGTACGCCTGCGGGCTCGGGCTGCTCGCGTTCCGCTGGCATGCCCTCGTGCGGATGGCTGGCGGCGGCCCGTCCGCGCCGGTGTCCGCGGAGGTGTTCCTCACCTCGGTCGTCGTCAACTACGCCGCGCCCATCGGGCTGGCCGCGCCGGCCCGGGCGGCCCTGTCGAAGCGCGATCTCGGGCTCGCCGCGAGCGGCAGCGGCGCGGTGGTCCTCTGGGAGGCGGCGCTCGACCTCGGGATGCTGGCGGTCATCGGAAGTCTCTGGCTTGCGCTCGGCGGCATCGACGCGGCGCGGTTGCTGGCCGGCCCGGGCCGGGGCTGGGCGGCCGCGATGGGCGTCGCCGCGGCCGTCGCCGCGCTGGCGGTGGCGGCCGTCGCCGCGGTCTTCCCTCGCGCCCGGGCAGTGATTCGGCGGCTCGCGGGCGAGGCCATCGGACTCCCCGCGCGGCGCCCCCGCTGGGCCGCCGCCGCCGCGTTGCTGACCGTCGTGTTCTGGCTGTTGCAGCTGCAGGTGTTCGCCCTGCTGCTCGCGGCGGTGGGTCAGCCCTCGCCGGCGGTGCTGGTGCTGGGGCTGATGGGGTGGCCGTTGTTCGCCGGCATGGTGAGCCCGCTTCCCGGTGGAGCGGGCGTCCGCGAGGCGCTGATGGTGGGCGTCGCCGGGATCGCCGGGGCGGACGGCGCAGCCGTGCTGCTGGCGGCGCTGCTGTACCGGCTGGCGCTGGTCGCCGGGCTGCCCGTGGTCTACGGGCTGGCCCGGCTGTGGCGGGGGATCGACATCGGCGGCGCGGGCCGGCCCGAAGGAGCAACCGGACGTGGCAGGTGACATCGATTTCGAGGCCTACGCGCGGGAATCGAGCAACTTCAGGAAGCACACCAGCGGCAACCCGCTGCAGCGTGCGCTGATCCACCGGTTCGAAGCGGCGATCGTGGCGCGGGTGGAGTCGCTGCACCCGCGCAGCGTGCTCGATGCCGGCTGCGGCGAGGGCTTCGTCGCCGGGGCGCTGTGGAACCGGATGCCGGGCCTGCGCATCGCCGGCATCGACGCCAGCCCGGCGGCGGCGGCCATCGCGCAGGCCCGCGTGCCGCAGGGGACGTTCGGCGAGGGCGACGTGCTGGCATTGCCCGTTGCCGACGCATCGTTCGACGTGGTGGGCTGCTTCGAGGTGCTCGAGCATCTGCCGGGCGACGGTCCGGCGCGCGCGCTTGCCGAGTTCGCCCGCGTGGCGCGCACGGGCGTGGTGCTCAGCGTGCCGCACGAGCCCTGGTTCTGCCGGGCCAACGCCGCCCGCGGCAAGAACCTCGATGTCGTGCCGCGCGGCAGCGATCCCGACCACCGGCAGTTCTGGAGCCGCCGGGAGTTCGGCGAACTCGTCGCGCGCGAGTTCGATGTCGAATGGCTGGGCGGATCGTTCCCGTGGACCATCTGCGTCGGCCGGACCCGGCGCTGAACCAGGGGAGCGATGCGCGCTGGGGTATTCTTTGGCCGGTTCGGCCGGGATTCCGGATGCGTGCATGGCCGTTTCCCCCGTGATCTGCACCGCTTGCGGCGTTCGCTCGGGCGCCGACCGCGCGTTCTGCACCAGTTGCGGGCGCCCGCTCGGGGAAGCGCCCCGCGCCCTCGTTCCCTCCCTGCAAACCCAGTTCGCGCTTCCCGACTACCTGAAGTCGGCCGAGCGCCGGGCCGCCGGCCGCCGATCCGCGCTCGAGGAGCCGCCCGGCCCCGGACTGCTCATCGCCGGCGCGGTGGCCGCCGGTTCGGCGCTCATGTTCAGTTCGATCGGCCTCTTTGGGGGCGGCCTGATCGCGGCGGGCGCGGCGCTGATGCTGGGCGGGCTCTGGCAGCAGCGGGCCGACCGGCGAGCCCTCGAACGCGCCGGTTGGGCGGCGGCGATCGCGGGCCTGCTCGCCATCGGCGCGCTCGTGGCCATGGCGCGGCCGCCCGCCCCTGCCGATCCCGGCGCCGCGGCCCTGCTGGTTGCCCCGGAGGAGGCGGCATCGCTCGCCGTGCCCGCTGCGCCCGCTCCCCCCGTCGCCGACATGCCGATGGACCGCGGCGACGCCGCCCGCACCGGCCGCAATCCGGGGCCCGGGCCGCGGGGCAGGGTTGTCGCACGGTGGCGGGCGTTCGCTGGCGGAGAGGTCTACGCCTCCCCGGTGGTCAGCGCCGGGCTGGTGCTGTTGCCGACCCGCACCGGGGCGCTCGTCGCGCTGGACGCGGCCAGCGGCGCGGAACGCTGGCGGCGGGACCTCGGCGGGTACGTGGCGCGCTCCGCCGCCGCCGCGGATGGAGACTCTGCCTACGTCGCCTCCGGCTACTGGCTCTCCGCGGTCTCGCTCGTGGACGGCACACTACGCTGGCAGGCTCCGATCCGCTTCGCTGGCCCGTCCGCGCCGCTGATGGACAGGGAGCGGGTGATCCTCGCCACCCAGGAGGGTTCGGTGTACGCCTTCCGCCCAGCCGATGGCAGCCAGGTCTGGGTCCGGCACAGCGAGGGGATGGTGTTCGGGTCCGTTGCGCTCGCCGACGGCCGGGTGTACTTCGGGAACGAGCGAGGGCAGGTCTTCGCGCTCGATGCCGGGACTGGCAGCGAGGTTTGGCGCACGCAGGCCGGGGCGGGCATCCGGGGCGCGCCCGCGATCTCAGGGGGAACGCTGTTCGTCGCGACCGACGCCGGCGAGACCATCGCCCTGGCCACCGCGACGGGGCAGGAGCGCTGGCGGGCGGCGACGGGAGGCGGTTCCTCGCCCGCCCTCCGCAACGGCGTGGTCTACGTGGCGCCCGGGGAGGGCGGGCTGACGGCCCTCGATGCGGCAACCGGCGCCGAGGCATGGCACGCCTCCGGCAACGGCGCAGGGGCCGGTGCGCCAGCGCTCGCCGGCGACGCCGTCTACTACGGCGAAGGCCGTGCGGTGGTGGCGGCGAGCGCGCGGGACGGGACGCGGCTGTGGCAGTTCCCGACCGGGGGCGCGATCGCTGGTTCGCCGGCCGTGGCGGGCGGCATGGTGTTCGCCGGGAGTGCGGACGGCTACCTGTATGCGCTTGGGACGCGGCCGGAAGCACCGGGGGGACTGGAGGAAACCGGGGAAAAACGGTAGGATTCCGAAACCCTCGGTGGAGGGGTTTCGCAATCGCGCTCCGGGTAGTACAATATGGCGGGCATCAGGTGTGCCTGCTCCGTGACGGTCGGGGGGCTGATCACGGGAAACAGGGCTCGGGGTGAGCGTGTTGGAGGGAATGGACATGAAGGGAATTGCGCTGGGCTTCGCCGTTGCGGGCGTTGCGGCGTTCGGATTCACCGGCGTCGCCTCCGCCTACGAGGCGCCGAATGAGGTGGCCGCGGTCACCGTCCTCTGCCACGAGGTCGGCTACCAGCTGCACGAGTGCAGCGATGCGGTCAAGGTTGCGCTCAACGACGGCTACATGGCCGAGGTCAACGCGGCGCTGGCCGCCGCCGGCATCGACTACGTCGCCGGCAACAGCATCAGCCACTAATCGTCCGGGGAAACCCGTTCGGTTGCACCCGGAAATCCGGCCCGCTTCGGTGGCCCGGATTTCCGGGTGAGTTTTTTCGTGGGACAGTGGGCAGCGCCGCCGTTGTCGACGGAAGCGGATCATCCGGTGTTCCGGAGCCCGCCAGCCACCCCGTTCACGGTCCGCAGCACGGCGCGCAGCAGATCGGGGTCGTCGGGATCCTCGCGCAGGCGGCGAAGCAGATCGACCTGCACGTAGGAGAGCGGATCCACGTACGGGTTCCGGCGGTCGATGCTCCGGCGCAGCACCGGGTTGTCCTGCAGGAGTTCGTCCTGCCCGGTCACCGCCAGGAGCAGGCGCATCGTCAGGTCGTATTCGCCCGCGATGCGCTCCCATATCCGCGTGCGCATCGCCACATCGGTGATCAGGTCCCGGTAGTGCGCGGCGATGTCGAGGTCGGCCTTTGCGAGCGCCATCTCGGCATTGCGGATGGCGGCGTTGACGTAGGGCCATCCGGCGACCAGGTCCTTCACCGTCCCAAGCCCGAAGGAGGCGATGCCCGCCTCCAGCCCGGACCCGAGGCCGAACCAGCCCGGCAGCACGATCCGTGCCGGCGTCCATGACAACCCCCCCGGGTTGGCGCGACGATCCTCTAGCCGGGAGGTGGCCACCCGGCGGGCTGGCCGCGACCCGAGTTGGAGCCGGGCGATCTCGTGCAGCGGGGTGGCCGTCTCGAAGAAGCGGACGAAATCGGGATCGCCGTAGACCAGCCCGCGATAGGCGGCGGTCGAAGCCGCGGCCATGCGCGCCATCACCGGCTCCCAGGCCGCGAGATTGTCCGCCGACGGCTGATTGATCGATCCGACCGTCGCCACCATCACCGCGCCCGCCACCAGTTCGAGTTCCCGCGTCGCCACCTGCGGGATCGAGTACCGGGCCGAAATCACCTCGCCCTGCTCGGTCAGCTTGATGCGCCCGGCCACGGCGCCAGCCGGGAGCGCCAGGATCGCCACATTGGTCGGCCCGCCGCCGCGCCCGAGCGACCCGCCCCGGCCGTGAAAGAAGAGGTGGCGGACCCCGCGCGCGGCGAACAGCGCAGTCAGCGCGCACTGGGCCTCGTAGAGCGCCCACGACGACCCCAGGTAGCCGAGTTCCTTGTTGGAATCCGAGTAGCCGATCATCACCTCCTGCTCGTCGCCGCGACCGGCCAGCGCGGCGCGGTAGCAGGGGGTGTCGAGCAGGGCGGCCATGGTGTCCGGGGCGTCGCGCAGGCCGGACTCCTGTTCGAACAGCGGTGCGATCCGCAGTTGGGCGCCGGTTCCGCCGGGGTCGCAGAGGCCGGCGTCCTTCATCAGCAGCAGCACGGCGAGGGCGTCCGACGGGGTTTCGCAGCCCGAGATGATCCAGGAGCCGAGGGCGTCCCGGTAGCCGCCGTCGAGCAGTTCCCTGACGGTGCGGAACGTCTGGATCACCTCGCGGGCGGCTTCTCCCAGCCCGTCGAGTCGCATTGGCGAGAGCGGGCGCGGGTTCGCGATTTCCCGTTCCAGCGTCTCCCGGCGCGCGCGTTCGTCCATCGCGAGGTAGTCATCGGCCACCCCGGCGCGCGCGAGCAGGTCGGAGACCGTCGCGGCGTGCCGGGCGGCGTGCTCGCGGATGTCGAGCCGGGCGAAGGTGAAGCCGAATACATCGACGATGCGGATGACGTCGCGCAGGTCGCTGTCGGCGATGGCGCCCGCCCCGAGGGCGCGGAGCGACGCGTCGATGGTCCGCAGGTCCCCGAGGAGGGCCGCCGGGTCCGGGTAGCCGCCCGGGCCGTCCTGCAAGGTGGCGCGGACCCGTTCGCGCAGGAAGGTGATCGCCTGGCGGTACGGTTCGTGCGCGTTGTGGCGGGCCAGTTCGGCGGCGAGCGCGGGGAATTGGTCCCGGCCGTCGGCGAGCAGTCCGTCGAGCCCCGAAACCGGCCCGGCCAGCCGCTCCGACAGGGACACCCGGCCGGCGAGTTCCATCAGCCGCAACTCCAGCGCGCCAAGGCAACTCGCCCGCATGGCTGCCAGCGCCTCCCGCGTCACCTGGTGGGTGACGAACGGGTTGCCGTCCCGGTCGCCGCCGATCCAGCTGCCGAAGGCGAGGAAGGAGGGCACCCGGATCGGGCTTTCCGGCCACGCTTCGGCCACGGCAGCCTCGATGTCGCGGTACAGCGCGGGAACCACGTCGATCAGCGTGGACTGGAAGTACACAAGGCTGGCGCGCACCTCGTCCATGACGGTCAGCGCCCCCGACCGCACCTCATCGGAGTTCCAGAGTTCGGCAACCGTTGACCGCAGCACCTCGTGAGCCCGGCGCTCCTCGTCGGGGGAGGTCTGCCGCTCGTCGAGATCGCGGATGGTGGCGAAGATGCGGGCCAGCTTGGCGATGATCGTGCGGCGTCGCGCCTCCGTGGGATGCGCGGTCAGCACCAGCCGGATCGAGAGCCCGTCGAGCAGGCGCTGCATCCCGGGCCCATCCATGCCCCGGTCCCGGAGCACCAGGATCGCTTCCCGCACGGAGCCTCGCCGTGGCCCGGGGCCGGCAGCCTCCCGCCGCCGGATGCGCCGGATCCGTTCGTTGTCCTCGCACAGGTTGATGAGCTGGAAGTACTCGGTGAAGGCCCGCACGAGCACCTCGGCCTCCGCGGCGGGCAGGCCGGAGATGAGCGCCGCGAGTTCGCCGCCGGCCCCGGCGTCTCCCGCGCGGCGGGCTTTCGCGAGCGCGCGCACCCGCTCCTCGAGTTCAAACGCGCCCTGTCCGGACTGCTCCCGCAGCGTCTGGCCGAGCAGCCCGGCAAGGAGGTAGAGATCGTCGCCGAAGGTGCGGTGCTCGGTCATGGCGGCCTCCCTGCCAGCGATGCGTTCGAACGTCCGGGAATCACCGCGGCCGCCCGGGCGGGCGCGCGACCATGGCGCGGGGGTCCGCAAGCAGGCGCGCCGCCGCCGGGAACAGTGTTAGCCTTTTGCTGGACAGGGGCAAGTGGTTGCGGCACGCTGCGATCGGCCGGTACCGGCTCAGGCGGGCAGGCGATGGACACGCGCCATGGTTTGCCGGTTTCTCCCGCATCCGCGGGATCGCAGTTCACCAGCGAGGTTTCCATGACCGATTCCTCCAGCAACGAGGCACTGGCGCCCGAGGCGATCGCGGACCTGATGATCCCGAGCGAGCTCCGGATGTCGCCGGACGGCGCGGCCGCGGTCTTCACCGCCGTCCCGCTGGGGCAGCCAGGGGAGTTCCCGGCGAGCGCGGTGTGGCTGGCCGCCGCCGGCGTGGCCGCCCGCAAGCTGACCCACGGCGAGGCCAGCGACCGCTCGGCCCGATGGTCGCCGGATGGCAGGACGGTGGCGTTCCTGTCTGACCGGCTCGAGCGTGGCAAGCGCACCGCGCTGTACCTGCTGCCGATGGCGGGCGGCGAGGCTTCCCGGCTCGGCGAGCTCGAGGGAGCGCTCGATGCTCCCGAGTGGTCGCCGGACGGCTCGATGCTCGCGGTCCTGCGCACGGATCCCACCGATCCCGCCCGCGAGGCCCGGGAGAAGGAGCGGGACGACCCAACCCTCGTCGAGCAGCATCCCCAGTTCACCCGGCTCTGGGTGGTCGATTCAGCCAGCGGCAAGGCGCGCTGCCTCACCTTCGCCGAACGCGAGGTCCGCAGCTATTGCTGGAAACCGGACGGCTCGGGGTTGATCGCGGTGACCACCGCGCTGCCGGGGGCCGACGAGGCGCTCGGACCGGCCGACATCTGGGACGTGCCCGCTGCTGGCGGGATTCCCCGCAGGCTGGCCGGGTTTCCATCGCTCACCGGTTCCCCGGTCGTCCGCGGGGAGCGCATCTATCTCACCGCCGACGGGCAGCGCGGCGACCCGCCGACCAACCTCTGGTCTCTCCCGCTGCCGGGGGGCGATCCGCGGAAGGTGGGCGGCGATTTCGCCGGCGAGGCCTACGCCGTCCTGCCGAGGGGCGAGGGGGTGGCGCTGATCGGCGTGGAGCGGGTGTACGGCAAGCTGTTTGCGACCGAGGGCCGCGGCGGAAAGCTGCGGGAGGCCACCCCGGCGCCGTTGCGTGGGCGCGGGTCGGTCATGGAAGCCAGCTATTCCGCCGATGGCCGCAAGGTGGCGGTGACCTGGAGTTCCTCCGACATGCCGGAGGAGGTCTGGCTCGGCGAGGCTGGCGGCGAGGTGGTGCAGGCCACCTCGTTCGGCGAGAAGTTCGCCGGCAAATTGCGGCGGGGCGAGATCGTCCGCTGGAACTCCACCGACGGGCTGGAGGTCGAGGGCATCCTGATCCGTCCCGACGGCGCGGCCGATGGCGCCCCGGCGCCGCTCGTCGTCGAGATACATGGCGGTCCGTCCTGGCAATGGCAGGACCGGGCCATGCTCAGCTGGCATGACTGGGCGCAGATGCTGGCGAGCATGGGCATCGCGGTGCTCCTGCCCAACCCGCGGGGAAGCACCGGCTACGGCGCGGAGTTCCAGGCGCGGCTGCAGGACGACGTCGGCGGCGGAGAGGCGCAGGATCTGATCAGCGGCGCCCTCGCCATGGTGGAGCGCGGCATCGCCGACCCGGAGCGCCTCGGCGTCGGCGGCTGGAGCTGGGGCGGGTATCTCACCGCCCGGGTGATCTCGCAGACGACCGTGTTCAAGGCGGCGGTGATGGGCGCCGGTCTCGCCAACATGATCTCCGATCACGGCACCGGCGACATCCCGCGAGCCAACCTCCTCTTTTACCCCGGACATCCCTACGAGCACATGGACCACTACTGGCAGTCCTCGCCGATTCGCGACGTGAGCAAGGTGACCACCCCGACGCTGATCCTCCACGGCGACAGCGACGAACGGGTGCATCCCGCGCAGGGCGCGGAGTTCTTCCGTGCCCTCAAGGTGCTGGGCGTGCCGGTGGAGTTCGTTCGCTACCCGCGCGAGGGGCATGGCGTCGGCGAGCGGCTGCACCAGATCGACCTGATGCGGCGGGTGGCGGGCTGGTACCGGCGCTGGCTGCTCGAGGCGTGAAACGCCGGGGCCAGCGGGCGCGTCTCATGTGCATCAGCGCATGGCCGCCGGTTGGCCAATCGGCGCACGGCGCGTACAATCCCGGCGGCCCCGGCGACGCGACCGGCGGGCCCCGGGGAAACGGGACGGATTCGTGACCATAGCCCTTCTCCTGATCCAACTCGGGCTCGGAGCGATGTTCGTCGCCTCGGGCGCCAGCAAGTTGCTGCAGGCCGACGAGTTCGCCGCGGCGCTGCGCTTGAGCCGTCTGCCGGAACCCCTGGTGGCGGTGCTGGCGGTTGGCGTGCCCGTCGTCGAGATCGCCCTGTCCGCGTGGCTGTTCATGGCGCAGCCTCGCGGCCTGCAGGGCGCGTTTCTGGCCTGCACGGCATTGCTCGCGTTGTTCACGGCGTGGATGCTCTGGGTGGGAGCCCGCAAACTCACCGTCCGCTGCGGCTGCTTCGGGGCCGGTGGCGGGTACGTCGGCTCCCGCACCATCAGCCGGAATCTCGCCCTGATCGGGTTCGCGCTCTCGGGCTGGCAACTGGCGGAGCACGCCATTTCCCCGTTGTCCGGGATCTCGCTCGGCGCGGCCATCGCCTGGTCGTCCCTGGCGATGGCGGTTGTGCTGCTGCAGGCTGCCCGCCTGGCCGTGCCCCACATGACCCTGACCTACGACCAGTTCCGGGATGCCGGAACGGCGGAAATGGAGTAGCCCCCGCGATGTCCGGCATCCTGCTTGTCTCCTACGTCGCGCTCTGGATCCTCGTCATCGTGATGGCGGTCCTGCTGGTCCTGCTCTACCGCCACTTCGGCATGATCTCGCTGGGCACGCTCGAGGGGGTGCAGCGGGACGGCCTGCCGGTCGGTTCGGTGGCGCCCGCCATCAGCGGGGTGACCGCCAGCGGCCAGGACGCGGGGTGGCAGCCCAAGGGCGGCCGCCACAAGGTGCTGCTCTTCGCCGCCCCGGATTGCGAGCCCTGCGCCAACGTGATGCCCTACGTGAACCGGCTCGCCCGCTCCGGCGCGGACCTCGACATCGCGGCAGTCGTGCCGGGCCCGAAGATCGAGGCAGTCCGGATGCAGGAGCGGTATGATTCGCCATTCCTCACGCTCGCCGAGGACGGCAGCGGCGCGTTCAGCCGCTTCCGGGTGCGCGTGACGCCGTTTGGTTTCGTGATCGGCACGGATGGCCGGGTGCTGGCCAAGGGGCTTTGCGGCGACCCGGCGCGATTGCGCCACCTGCTGAACGCGGCGGGATTGAAGGACGCGGCGGCGGCGGTGCAACTGCCGCAGCAAGCGGGGTAGGCGGCCGCGGAATCACGGTTTCTGGAGCACGCAACGCCCAAACCACGGGGCGGGATCCGTGGGCGGCGAAGGGTCGAGGGAGGGATTCGATGGCTATCGTTGGACGTGCGGGTGAGGCGCTCGCCCGCACCATCAATCGGCGGCTCGCGATCAAGCAGGCGGCCGCCGCCGTCTTCGGCGCGGTTGCCGCGTTCTCGGTTGACGGCTTCCAGCGCAACCGCGCGCTGGCCGATCACTGCCGCTACGTGACCTCCGGCGACTGCGCCTGCAACCCGCCATACGGCACCTATTGCAC
>JBJTKE010000269.1:0-2889 GCA_046096285.1 Chloroflexota bacterium | reverse complement strand
GGGTGTTGGGTGTTGGGTGTTGGGTGTTGGGTGTTGGGTGTTGGGTGTTGGGTGTTGGGTGTTGGGTGTTGGGTGTCGGGCAGCGGGTGTCGGTCGGGTAACGGTTCGGTCCGGGAGGGCCGTGGGTCGCGGCTGGCGTACTCTGCCAGCGATACGGGCTGCGCCGAATCCCGCGCTACCTCGATGAAAAGCCCCTCTCCCTTGCACAGGTGAGGGGGTTGGGGTGAGGGCAGATGGCTGCGCCGGACCGGAGTCGCAGAACTGCCCGGGCATGACGGGCGTGGCCTTCGGCCGGCGGATGCAGCGATCCGGGCGATGGTGGCGCGCAATGCCGGGAGGCCTGGAGCCGGTGCGCCGGGGGTTGTGGGTCATGGCCTGACGAACGCGACGACGCCGGGCCATGTGGCCCGGCGTCGATTTGGTGCGTGAATGCGAGGCCGCCCGGGCCTAGCTGGTGGTGCGGCGGCGGCGGCGCTCGGCCTTGCGGCGCTTGGCGCGGTTCTCCTCCTGGACACTGATGAAGCGCAGCCCGCGGCGATGCTCGCGGATGATCCCGGAGCGCTCGATGCCCTTGTTGAAGCGGCGAAGCAGTTGCTCGAAGCTCTCCGAGTCGCGAATCTCAACCCGCATGCGTCTCGCTCACCCTTTCCCTGCGTTCGCGGCTGCCCGGACGACAATGCCCGGCTGCCCCGTGTTCGGCACAACATGACCGTCCCGGCTCCTGCCGGGAACCTGCGCAGTATACGGCCATCCTCGCGGCCTGCCAACCCCGCCGTGCCGGATTGGCACAGGGCGCGGCAGGACCATTGGGGGATGGGCCGGGTCGGGGCCGTTACCATTCCCCTTGCGCGGGTCCGAGCGATCCGCCGCGGCACGCCCCATGCCCGATGCCCGATGCCGCAGGTCATGTGTCATGTGCCGCACGCCGACGCGCCATTCGTGGATACCAGCGAGGAGCGATTCCATGCCCGAAACCGGCTTCGACCCCTGCGATCCGGAGTTCCGCCGCGATCAGGCGCGCGCGGTGCTGGCCTGGGCGTTCCCCCGCGCCATCGACCGGGAGCATGGCGGGTTCGTCACGACGCTCGACGACGCGGGCGCGTATGACCCGGAGGAGCGCCATCTCGTGCAGCAGGCGCGCTACACCCTCGCCGCCGCGCTCGGCCATCGCGATGGCCTCCTGCCGGGACTGGACGAGGCGGCCGCCCACGGGCTCGACTTCCTGCGCGGACCGATGCGCGACCCCGGCAACGGCGGCTGGCGCTGGCTGCTGCGCGGCACGGAGCCGGTGGACGAGCGAAAGTACGCCTACGGCCACGCCTTCGTGCTGCTCGCCGCCGCGACGTGTCAGGCCTGCGGCTTCCCGGCGCGGGACCTGATCGACGACGCCTGGGAGGTGCTGGAGACCCGCTTCTGGCGCGAGAAGGACCAACTCTACGCCGACGAGATGACCGCGGACTGGTCCGGCACCGACCCCTACCGCGGCCAGAACGCCAACATGCACCTCGTGGAGGCCCTGCTGGCGGCGTGGGACGCCACCGCCGAGCCGCGCTTCCTGGACCGCGCCGCGACCGTGGCGCGCCGGGTGACGGTGGACCTCGGGCGGGAGACCGGCGGGTTCCTCTGGGAGCACTACGACGAGGACTGGCGGCCCGACCTCTCCTATAACAAGGCGACGCCCCGCGACATGTTCCGGCCGTGGGGGGTGCTCTCCGGGCACCTCATGGAATGGGCGAAGCTGCTGACCCTGCTGGACCGGGCGCATCCGCTGCCGTGGGCGATGCCGGAGGCGGAGCGGCTGTTCGCGCTGGCCATCGAGCACGGCTGGGACGAGGAGTTCGGCGGGCTGCTCTACTCCTTCGACCTGCAGGGGGTGACGGTGGACGCCGACAAGTACCACTGGACGATCGCGGAGGCGATCGGGGCGGCTGCGGAGCTGCACCACGCGACCGGGCTCAGCGCCTACCGGGAGTGGCACGCCCGCTTCTGGCAGTGGGCGCTGGACCACCAGATCGACGGCGAGCGGGGCGGCTGGTTCCCGGCGCTCTCCCGCGCGGGCGCGGTGATCGAGGTGCCCTTCGCGCGCGGCAAGCCGGAGATCTATCACCCGCTTGGGGCATGCCTCGCGGCCTGCTGACGCCGCCGGGAGTCATGGAACGCCGCGGCCGCGGAACGGATGGCGGCGGCGGCGCGTCATGGCGGCACGGTTGCCGGGTGGGGAGCGTGGATTCCCGCGTGGCATAATCGTGTGGTTGCCGGTTCGATTCGACCCATGTACGAACGGGGAAAGGGAAGGACGCACGATGAACGTTCGAATCTCGCGCAAGGTGGCGATGGCCGTCGCCGGGTTGGCCGTGGCCGCGGTCGGGGTGATCGGCTCCGCCGCGGTGGAGCAGCGGGGCGTGGCCGAGGCGCAGGAGTTTGCGATGGGGCCGTCGGTGCGGATGATCGACACCGCCTTCTTCCCGTGGCAGGTCTCCATCCCGGCCTACACCGACAGCACGATCTCGCTGTCCAACATGGGCGTCACCCAGCACGACTTCGTGATCCCGGCGCTCGGGATCTCCTCCGGGGCGTACATGCCCGGCGATGCCGGCTCCGTCTACGTCTACGCCGAGCCGGGCGCCTACGAGTTCCTGTGCTCCATCCCCGGCCACAAGGAAGCCGGGATGAGCGGCGTGCTGTACGCGGAGTAGCCGGGCGGATGGTCCGGGCTTGTGGGCTTGTGGGCTTGTGGGCTTGTGGGCTTGTGGCTTGTGGGCTTGTGGCTTATGGGCTTGTGGGCGTGTAGCAGCACCCCGGACCCAGACCGCCACCCTCGCGACCACTGGACGCCACAAGCCACAAGCCCCAAGCCCCCAGCCCTCTAGCCCGGACCATCCGCCCGGC
>JBJTKE010000268.1:0-16368 GCA_046096285.1 Chloroflexota bacterium | reverse complement strand
CGCGGGCGGCGATGCCGACTTCACCTGGCCCGCGTTCCGCGCGTGGGTCACCGGCCTCGGCATCAATTCCCGCGAGGAGATCAACCAGTTGATCGGCCGCGACACCAGCACCATGGGCCCGGCGGAACTGCGTGACGCCATCATCGCCGCCCGCGGCTGACCCGCCCGCGGCCGCCGGGGAGCGCCGCCGTCCGCGCATGGGGTACCTTGACGCGAGCGCAGCCCGCGGCCGGCGCGGCCGGCAGCCCCGGAGCCTTCCACGGTGGGTGTTCCCGTCCTCGCGGTCACCGACGAAATCGACCCCCGCATCCACAGCGCCACCGTGCGCGAGCGGCTCGGCCATGTCGCGTTCGTCATCGGCTGCGGCGATCTGCCGACCGGCTATCTCGAGTTCCTCGCCGATGCGCTGAACAAGCCGGTCTATTTCGTGCTCGGCAACCATGCCGACGAACTCACCCGCGGCGCCGGCCGGGGCGACGCCCGCAAGCCGATGGGCGCCATCGACCTCGGCGGCCGCGTGGTGCACGACCGGCAATCCGGCCTGATCCTCGCCGGCATCCCCGGCTCGCCCCGCTACGGGGAGCGCGAGCCCGCCCAGTACGCGGAGTGGGAGATCTGGCTGATGATCGCCCGCATGGCCCCCGCCCTGCTCTGGAACCGCTGGCGCCACGGCCGTGCGCTCGACGTGCTGGTCACCCACGCCCCGCCCCGCGGCGTCGGCGACCGGGAGGACTACGCCCATCGCGGCTACCGGGCGCTGCGCGGCTTCCTCCAGACCTTCCGGCCTCCGGTGCACCTGCACGGCCACATCCACCTGTACGACCGCACCGTGCGGAACGAGCAGGAGTTCGCGGGCACGCGGGTGGTCAACGTCTTTCCCTACCGGGTGCTGGACCTCGAGCGCGCCGCCCCCGGGCCGCCGCCGGAGGCCGCCCCATGAGCCGCCCGTTCGACGCCGAGGTGCGGCAGGACTTCGAGCGCGCCCGCCAGAAGGCGATCCTCCATGACCTGCTGGCCGTCTTCCAGCGCCGCCCGAACGACCTCGTGCCCTACCACGAAATCCGGCAACGGGTCGCCCCCGAGTCCGAGAGCTACCGCGGGCTGCAGACGGTGCGGATCGACCAGATCGTCGGCAGCATGGACCGCTTCGACGATTTCGACCGCGCCTTCCTGCCGCGCAAGCGGTTCACCGCCAGCCGCTGGCAGAACGTGGACCGCGCCTACTACCAGGATGTCCGCTTGCCGCCGATCCAGCTCTACAAGGTGGGCGACGTCTACTTCGTCAAGGACGGCAACCACCGGGTGTCGGTCGCCCGCGGGCGGGGGCAGGAGTTCATCGACGCCGAGGTGATCGAGGGCCATATCCGCGCCCCGCTGACCGCCGACATGCGGGCCGACGAACTGCTGCTGCAGGCGGAGTACGCCGAGTTCCTGCGCCGCACCAACCTCGACCGCATCCGTCCCGATCACGACATCCGCCCGACCGCGCTCGGGCGGTACGACGAGATCTGGGAGCACATCGAGGGCCATCGCGGCTGGCTGGAGGCGATCCGCCATCAGCCGGTGGCGGTCGAGGAGGCGGTCGAGGACTGGTACACCTACATCTACGAACCGATCGTCCGGGTGGCGCGCGAACGTGGCCTCGGCGAGCGCTTTCCCCATCATACGGAGGCCGACATCTACCTGTGGGTGATCCGGCACCGGTGGGAGCTCGAACGGCAACTCGGCCACGACGTCGGGCCGGCCGGGTCGGCCGAGGACTTCGCCCTGCGCGGCGAGGCTCCGCGGGGGCCGGGATGGCGGGAGCGACTGGGCCGCCTCGGGAGGGACCTGGCGGGCCGGTCCCGCTGAGGACGGCCCCGCGCCGTGCCGCGCCGGGGTGCGGGAAGCGGGAAGCGGGACGATGTTCTATCCTGCCGCCCGGTTCGCCCTGTGAGCGCCGTCGCGAAGGAGGTCAGCGGTGATCGAGCAATTCAAGAAGTTCCTGTTCCGCGGCAATGTGGTCGACCTGGCCGTGGCCGTCGTGATCGGCGCCGCCTTCAAGGGGGTGGTGGATTCGATGGTGACCGACATCATCACCCCGTTGCTCGGCCTGATCGGCGGGCAACCGGACTTCTCGAACTGGCAGATCGGGCCGGTGATGATCGGCAACTTCATCAACGCCGCGATCTCCTTCCTGATCATGGCCGCCGCCATCTTCTTCGCGGTGGTGAAACCGATGAACCTCGCGATGGAGCGGTTCACGAAGAAGGATCCCAAGAAGACCCGGACCTGCCCGGAATGCGCGAAGGAAATCCCGATCGCCGCGAAGCGCTGCCCGGAATGCACCTCGATGCTGGAGGCCGCGCCGTCCGTCGCCTGACCGGGTCGGCCCCACCAGGAGACCGGGCGACCGGGGCGCGGCTGGCAACGGCCGCGCCCCGGTACGTTCATGGCGCGGGCGACCGGCCAACCTTGACACGGAGTGTGCAACCTTGATATGCTATCCCCGTTAGCACTGTCGGAGAGAGAGTGCTAACGAGGAGGATGCGCACCGTGGAGGATCTCCTGCCGCCGATCGCCGAGCGGCCGCTCACCGAGCGGCAGCGGGCCATCCTGCGCCTGATTGTGCAGGAATATGTGTCCACCGGCCGTCCGGTCGGCTCCAAGGCGCTCGTCGACCGCTACGGCGTGAGCGTCTCCTCGGCCACCATCCGCAACGACATGGCCGATCTCGAGGAGGCGGGCTACCTGCTCTCTCCCCACACCTCGGGCGGCCGCGTGCCGACCGACAAGGGCTACCGCTACTTCGTCCATCACCTGATGGGCGCGGTGGAACTGCCCTCCACCGACCAGATCATGATCCGCCACCAGTTCCGGCAGGTGGAGGTCCAGCTCGATCAGTGGATGGAACTCGCCGCCGCGGTGCTGGCCGGCGCCGCCGGGAATGTCTCGGTGGTCACCGCGCCGCGCCTGCCGACGGCCCGCCTGCGCCATCTCGAACTTGTCTCGCTGCAGCCGCGGCTGGGGCTGCTGATCCTCGTCACCGCCGAGGGCAGCGTGCGCCAGGTGATGGTCCACTGGCCGGACGACGCCGACCAGGAGACGCTCAGCCCGCTGGCCGACGCCCTCGCGCAGGACCTGCGCGGACTCAGCGCCGACGAGGCAGGCGGCCGGGCAGAGGGAACGACCGGGCTCGCCCGGTTCGTCATCGAGCAGGTGGAACACGCCTTGCGCGGGCTCGACGCGGCGGAGCGGACCGAGGTCCGCCACTCCGGGCTCGAGCACATGCTGGCCCAGCCCGAGTTCTCCGGCGCGGCCGGGGAGGCCCAGAGCCTGCTGGCGCTGCTTCGCGGCGGCGGCGGCGGCTTCCTCGATGCGGTGCTGCCGAGCCTCGACGCCGGCCGCGACGTGCAGGTCTTCATCGGGGACGAGAACCCGGCGGCGGGCCTGCGGCGCTTTGGCGTCGTCGTTTCCACCTACGGGGTGGACGGCGAGGTGACCGGGGTGCTCGGCGTCGTCGGTCCGACCCGCATGGCCTATGGCCGCAGCATTTCGTCCGTCCGCTACATGGCGCAGCTGATGAGCGACCTGATGGCGGACCTCTACAGTGCGTAACCCGCGATGGCCGGTCCGGCGCTCCGGGCCGAGGAAAGGGGACGACGTGACCGATTCTCCCGAGTTCGCCGCGACCGGCGAAGCGCCCCCCGCGGGGGATGCGATCGACGCGGCCGCCCTGCTGGCCGAGCGCGATGCGCTCGTTGACCAGGTGCAGCGCGCCCGTGCCGACTACGCCAACCTGAAGCGGCGCAGCGAGCAGGAACTCGAGCGCGCCCGCGCCGCCGCCACCGAACGCATCCTCAGGGAGGTGCTGCCGGTGCTCGACGATCTGCAGGACGGGCTCGCCCACATCCCGCCGGACGCCCAGGACGGCATCGCCAACGGCATGCGGCTGGTGGAGCAGAAGTTTCAGGCCGCGCTCGGGCGGCTGGGGGTGGCGCCGGTCGAGTCCCTCGGCCAGCCCTTTGACCCCTCCCGGCACGAGGCGGTCGATTTCGACCCGGCGGGCGGCCAGCATGTCGCCTCCGTCTACCGGCAGGGCTACCGCATGGGCGACACCCTGCTGCGGCCCGCGGTGGTCAAGGTCGGTCAGCCGCCGTCCTGATCCGCGCTGACGATCCGTGCCTGCCGGGGCGGTCCCGGCTGGCTTCCGCACATGTGAACACGACGTTCTCGCACGATCACCAGGAGGAAAGGGAACCATGGGACGCACCATTGGCATCGACCTCGGAACCACCAACTCGGTCATGGCCACCATCGAGGGCGGCGAGCCCGTCGTCATTCCGAACGCGGAAGGCGAGCGGCTGACGCCCTCGGTCGTGGCGGTGACCGGCTCCGGCGAGCGGTTGGTCGGGCGCTTCGCCCGCCGCCAGGCGATCACCAACCCGGAGAACACGATCGCATCGGTCAAGCGGTTCATGGGCCGCAAGTTCACCGATCCCGCCGTGCAGCGCGACATCGCGCTGGTGCCCTACAAGCTCCAGGCCGCGCCCAACGGCGACGTCCAGGTGAAGATGGGCGACCGCTGGTACAGCCCGCAGGAAGTCTCCGCGATGATCCTGCAGAAGCTGAAATCGGACGCCGAGGCCTACCTCGGGGACAAGGTCGACAAGGCGGTGATCACCGTCCCGGCCTACTTCGACAACGCCCAGCGCGACGCCACCAAGGATGCGGGCCGGATCGCCGGCCTCGAGGTGCTGCGCATCATCAACGAGCCGACCGCCTCGGCCCTTGCCTACGGCCTGGAGAAGAAGGGCGACGAGGAGATTGCGGTCTACGACCTCGGCGGCGGCACCTACGATATCTCCATCCTGAGCCTGTCGGACGGCGTCTTCCAGGTGCTGTCGACCAACGGCGACACCCACCTCGGCGGCGACGACTTCGACCAGGTGATCATCGATTTCCTGGCCGACGAGTTCAAGAAGCAGGAGGGCATCGATCTCCGCAAGGACACGATGGCCCTGCAGCGCCTCAAGGAGTCCGCCGAGAAGGCCAAGATCGAGCTTTCCAGCACGATGCAAACCGACGTCAACCTGCCGTTCATCACGGCCGACGCGAGCGGGCCGAAGCACCTCAACATCACGCTGACCCGGGCCAAGCTCGAGCAGCTGGTGCAGCCGCTGATCACCCGCACCGTGCCGCCGATGGAGAACGCGCTGAAGGACGCCGGGCAGTCCAAGTCGGACATCGACGAGGTGATTCTCGTCGGCGGCCAGACCCGGATGCCCGCGGTCCAGGCCGAGGTCAAGAAGTTCTTCGGCAAGGAGCCGAACAAGGGCATCAACCCGGATGAGGTCGTCGCGCTCGGCGCGGCGGTGCAGGGCGGCGTGCTCGGCGGCGAGGTCAAGGACATCCTGCTGCTCGACGTCACCCCGCTGACGCTGGCGATCGAGACGCTGGGCGGCGTGGCCACCGCCCTGATCGAGCGCAACACCACCATCCCGACCCGCAAGAGCCAGGTGTTCACCACCGCCAGCGACGCCCAGCCGCAGGTGGAGATCAACATCCTGCAGGGCGAGCGGCCGATGGCCAACGACAACAAGAGCCTCGGCAAGTTCATCCTTGACGGCATCCCGCCGTCCCCGCGCGGCGTGCCCAAGATCGAGGTCACCTTCGACATCGACGCCAACGGCATCCTGAACGTCACCGCCAAGGACCAGGCCAGCGGCCGGGAGCAGAAGATCACCATCACCGGGTCCTCCGGCCTGTCCGAGACCGAGGTGCAGCGGATGGTGCAGGAGGCCGAGGCGCACGCCGACGAGGACCGCAAGCGCCGCGAGGCAATCACCACCCGCAACGAGGCCGAGGGCATGGTCTTCCAGGCCGAGAAGACGCTGGCCGACTACGGCGACAAGGTGCCGGTGGAGGTCCGCGCCGATCTCGACCAGAAGATCCAGGAGGTCAAGGAGATCCTCGACAAGGATCCCGAGAACACGGACCGCCTCAAGAGCGCCTCCGAGGCGATGGTGCAGTCCCTGACCAGGATCGGCTCGAGCATGTACGAGCAGGCTGGCGGCGCTTCCGGTGGAGACGGCGCTGACGGCTTCGGGCAGGACGGCGCGTCCGGCGGCCCGGAAGACGACGCGACGGTCGAGGGCGAGTTCCGCGAGGTCGGCAGCGACCGGTAACGGGCGGCCCAACCGGAAGCACGCGGCGCGTCCGGGCGGCGCCGGAAAAAAAAGGCATCCCGCCCCGGGGGCTGGGGCGGGATGACCAGCCGGACATCGGCCCGGCGAGGAACGGCGCAGCGCGCCGGCCGCTAGTCGTCGGCGGCTTCGAGCGCGATGATCTTGGCGGAGCGATCCTGGACCAGCGACTTGCGGCACCGGGTGAGGATGCCGGGCAGGGCCTCGCGCTCGGCGGCGCTGAGGTCGGAGAGCATCCGCTCCTGCACCTGCGCCACCCGGCCGGCGGCCGCGGCGAGCACGTTCGCCCCCTTCTCGGAGAGCCGGAGTTCGGCGACGCGGCCGCGGCGCGGCGGCGTGCGCTCGATGTAACCGAGCGAGAGCAGGCGCGTCACCGCCATGCCCATGTTCTGGGGGGAAACCCGGTTCAGCCGGGCAAGATCGGCGGTCGACAGCCCGGGCTCCTGCGAGAGCCAGGTCAGCGTGCCGAACTGCGGCAACGAGATCCCGAGTTCACCGAGCGACGTGTCGATGGCGAGCCGCATCGCGTGCTCGGCCTGCCACAGCGCATAGATCGACTGGTTCCTGAGATCGTTGGAAAACGCCTTGCCCGCGGCATTGCTGTTCGCAGCCACAACCACCCTCCATCCTGGCTTAAGGCACGTTTCGGGGCGGGCCAGCGCCCCCGGCATCGCCCCGGGAAGGTCTACCGCCGATCGCCATCAGATACGGAAGGCCAAGACCTGTGCTTCTCCACGTATCAAAAGCATAGGCGGGAAAACCTTTTATCCACAAATTGATAGTAACATACGCAGCAGGGGTCTTGCATCCGGTTTTATGTACGGGCACGGCGGGCCGTGCGCCGGCGCGGCGGCGGGAGAGATCGATCATGGATTCGGGCGGCCAGCCGCAGGTCTCGAGCATTGCCGTGGCCCCGGACGTTTCCCTCCGTCTGCGGCGCTGGGCGCCTTCCGGCGCGCCGCGCGGCCGGTTCCTGCTGGTGCACGGGCTCGCCTCCAACGCCCGGCTCTGGGACGGGGTCGGCCGCGCCCTGGCCGGCCTCGGGCACGAGGCCGCCGCCGTGGATTTGCGGGGCCACGGCCTGTCCGACAAGCCGGACCACGGCTACGACTTCGAAACGGTCACCGGTGACCTGCTGGCCGTGATCGCCGCGCTGGGGTGGGAGCGGCCGGTGGTGGTTGGGCAGTCGTGGGGCGGCAATCCCGCCCTGGAACTCGCCGGGCGGGCGCCGTCGGCGGTGGCCGGGATCGCCGCCGTCGACGGGGGCACCATCGACCTGCAGACGCACTACCCCCAGTGGTCCGATTGCGCCCGCGCCCTGCGCCCTCCCGCGCTGGCGGGCATGCCCGCCGGGGATCTCGAGCGCCGCCTGCGCGACGCCCACCCCGATTGGCCGGAGGAGGGCATCGCCGGCACGATGGGCAATTTCCGCCTGTGCGACGACGGCACGATCGAGCCGTGGCTCACGCTGGGGCGCCACCTCACCATCCTGCGCGGTTTGTGGGATCATCGTCCGGAGTCGCGCTACCCGGAAATCCCGGTTCCCGTGCTGCTGATCCCCGCCGTCAGCGAGGCCAGCGCCTGGAGCGCCGAGCGGCAGGCCGCCACGCAGCGGGCGCTGCACGCCCTGCCGCGGGCGCGCGCGGCGGCCATCGCCGGGGACCACGACCTGCACGCGCAGCACCCGGCCCGGATTGCGGCACTGCTCGACTCGGCGTGGACGGAGGGGTTCTGGTCGTGATCGATCCGCCGAGGTTGCTCGTCCTGCTCGGTTCGGGGGAGACCGCGCCGGCGATGCGCGCCCTGCACGCCGCCCTGCTCGCCCGCGCCGAACCGGGGCGGCCGCGGCTCCTGCTGGAAACCACCTACGGCTTCCAGGCCAACGAGGCGGAGATGACCGCCCGGCTGCTGGAGTGGTTCGCCGTCAACGTCGGCAGCCCGATCGAGCCCGCCGGGCTGCCGCGGCTGGACGGGCCCGACCTGCTGGCACGGGAGCGCGGCCTTGCCCGCGTGGCCGAGGCGGGCTACCTGCTGGCGGGACCGGGCTCCCCGAGTTTCGCCTGCCGGCAGTGGTTCGGCACCCCCATCCCCGGGCGAATGCGGGAGATGCTGGCCACGGGCGGCATCGTGGTGCTCGCTTCCGCCGCCGCGCTGACGGCCGGCGCGCGCACGCTTCCGGTCTACGAGATCTACAAGGCCGGCGAGGACCCGGCCTGGCTGCCCGGGCTCGACCTCCTCGCCCCGTGGGGGATCGATGCCGCCATCGTGCCCCACTACGACAACGCCGAGGGAGGCGGGCACGACACCCGCTGCTGCTTCGTCGGCGAGTCCCGCATGGCCCTGCTGGAGACCATGCTGCCGGAGAGCGCCTGGATTCTCGGGATCGACGAGCACACCGCGCTCGCGATCGACCTCGCCGCCGGGACGGCGACGATCAGCGGCAAGGGCGGCGTCACGCTCCGGGGCCGCGGCGGCGCGAGCCGCATCGAGGCTGGCGCCACCGTGCCGCTCGCGGAACTTCGGCCGCCGGGCGCCTCCGCACCGCGCACGCCCGTCCCCGCCACCCCGCACGAACCCGCGACCGGGCCGGCATCGGCCGCCGGGGCCGGCGGCCGGGCAGGCCTTGCGGCGTTCCGGGAAGCGCTTGCCGCCGGGGAGACTGCACGGGCCGGCGAAATCGCGCTTGCCGCGGCCAATGCGGCCGGAAGCCGACGCGATGCCGGCGATCCCGGCGACCCGGCGCTCGCCGCGATGATCGTCGCCCTGGCGGACGTCGCCGCCGCGCCGCCCCCCGTTGACCCGCGCGCCGTGGCGGAGCCCTTCGCCCGGGCCCTGCTCGACGTGCGCGCCGCCGTCCGCGCCGAAAAGCGCTGGGACCTGTCCGACCTGATCCGGGACCGCATGGCGGAGGCGGGGGTGACGGTGCGGGACACGCCCGACGGCCCGGTCTGGGACTTCTCCTGAACGACGGCCGGGCGGGCATCCCGGGGAACGCTCGCCCCGCCGACGCGGACAGGGTGGCGGCCCGCAAACCCTGACTGTTTCGGCATTCGCCCCGATCGGGGGCACGCGCCCTCGCCCCAACTCCGCATGGACCCGGACCGGGTTTGAACCTCCGCACCGCCCCTCATCACGCGCGCCCTCATGCCCGGCACGGATTGGAACTCCGGCCCGGTCCAGCCATGTGCCTGCTTCCCAACCCCACCCCGTTGCAGCGGCAGAGGGGGCTTTTCGTCGCGGTTGTGGCGCGATGCGGCGATCCGGCGCAGGGCGGGCGAGAGGCGCCAGGCGTTGGAACCGGCCGATTCCGAAACTGTCCGGGCAGCAGAGGCAAACCCCGCTCCCCGGGGAGGGAGAGGGGTTTGCGTCGCGCTGGGGGCGGAACAGGCCCGTGTGTTGCGTCGCTGGCGGGAGTCGCCACCGTGCGGGGGGGACGGTTCCGGGTCAGTCTGGCTGTCCGGTCACCGCCGCCGCGGCGCGGGGGTCAACTGCCGGGGGCTTCGGTGGCCTCGCCGGCCTCGCCGCTCTCTCCAGCCTCGCCGTTCTCTCCAGCCTCGGCGTTCTTCGGCTTCTCGCCGGTTTCGCCGGCCTCGCCGCTTTCTCCGGACTCTTCGCCCCCGCCGCCTTCGCCTTCCTCACCTCCGGCCAGTTCCTCGTGCCACACAGCCCAGGCCCCGGAGTGGCCGGCCTTGATGTCGTAGCCGAGGGTGGCGAGGGCGACCGCGCCGGTCCCGAGCCGCAGCGCGCCGGAAAGGACGGACCGCCGGTCGGTGGTGTCCCCGGTCGCGGCGGCGCGGACATCGGCCGCCGTCGATCCGGCGTCGCGCCGGTCCACGATGGCCAGTGCGCCCAGTCCGAGGGTCAGCAGGGCGAGCAGGTTGCGGGTCATCTCGCCCGCCTCCTCATGCTCGTGGATTTCGGGCTCGTTTTCGGCCCCGGTCGCCTCGGCGAGTTGCTCGCCGGTCATCACGGTGAGTTGGGTCAGCACCAGCAGGCCGAGACAGGCGATCGCCAGCGGCCCGACCAACCGCCGCCGCCAGGCGGCCTTCCAGATCATCAGGGCCAGCGCCGCCAGCGCGGCGAGCACGACCAGCACGGTCGCGGCGTGGACGAGCAGGGGATGAGCGGGCAACCCGCCCAGGGTCCAGACGGCTGGAACAGTCATCGATCGTATCTCCCGGTCCCGATTGCGTGCGCGGCCGGCGGACACGCTGTCCGCCAGAGCAGTTGGCGCACCGGCCGTGCCATGATCGGCCGGGCAGATTTGAGTTTCCTGTGAAAACAGGGGCACGTCAAAGGGAGGCGTCCGGATCGAGCGGCCAGATCGGGCGGCGCAGCCGCCTGAAGGCCAGCCTGCTGAGGTCGGATCCAGTGATGCCGGGCCCTTCGACCAGCACGACGCGGCGGGCGATCGGCTCGAAGGCGGCGCGGAAGTGCCCCTTGCCCTTCAGGCCGATGACCCGCCGCCGGGTCGGCTCGATGCCGTGGGCGCGGAAGATGCGCAGGTCGATCGGGGTCTCGGCGCGGGTGGTGACCAGCACCTCCACCGGCGGTTCATCGCCGGATTCGCCCTGCACCGCCAGCACCGCCGAGGGTCCGAGGTCGACCTGCACCCCGGCCATCATCGGGCCGTCGTTGACGAACCGTCCGTCGGTCAGCGCCCGCACGTAGGCGCGGACCGGGAGCGGCGGGCCGTGAAGGTCGTCGGTCTTGCCGCCGAGCAGGCCGGTGATGGTCGCGCCGGGACCGGCGGCGATGGCGGCCCGGACCGTCCCGGGGTCGCGGACGATGGCGACCACGGCATCCGGCACCCGGTTGGCGAGCAGGAACCGGACGAGTTCGGCGCTGTCGCCGGGGCCGCCGGTCCAGGGGTTGTCGGCGATGTCCACGAGCACCAGTGGCCCGCCGCCGGGCAAGTCGCCGTCATCGAGGGAGCGGAGCATCGCCGCGGCGTCGTCCCACCCGGCGACGCCGCCGAGGAAGCCGTCGCGCAGGTCCCACGCCATCTGGGCGAGGTCGTCGGCGATGCTGGCGGCGAGGCCGGGGTCGCCATCGGTGGCGGCGATGATGGAGACGCCCGCCTCGGGCACATCGGCCGGGGGGAAGCCGCCGGAAATGGTGACCGCCAGCACCCGGGGGTCCTCCTCGTAGCGGTGGGCCCGGTCGATGAGGGCGCGCATCGGCATGCGGTCGGTGGTCATGCGCTGGGAGGTGGGAAGCATCGGCGGCTTGCGGATGGCGGTGGCGGGCCGGATTTCACCGCGGACAAGGCGGCCGAGCAGGCGGCAGGCCTCCTCGCCGCGCTCGGCCATGTCGACGTGGGGGTAGGTGTCGTAGCCGATCAGGAGGTCGGCGGCGTCGACCATGCGCTGGCTGACGTTGGCGTGCAGGTCGAGCGTGCAGACGATGGGCGCCCGGGGGCCGACGATGGCGCGGACCCGCTCCAGCAGGTAGCCGTCGCCATCGGGGTCGATGGCGGTGACCATCGAGCCGTGCAGGGCGAGCAGCACGCCGTCGAGCGGCCCGGCGGCGAGGGCGTCGCGCAGCCCGCGCTCGAGGATGCCCGCCATGTGCCCGATGGCCTCGGACGTGACCAGCCCGGACGGGGTGGCCCAGACGGCGACGATCGGAAGCAGGTCGAAGCCCTCCCCGGGAGCAGCGGCGAGGAAGCCGCCAAACTCGGTGTTGGAGCCGCGCATTTCGGCGGCGATGGCCTGCCCGAGATGCAGGCCCGAGGCCTCGAACTCGGGGATGCCGGTCGGCGTCGAGCTGAACACGTTGGTTTCGTGGGAAATCTGGGCGGCGGCGATGCGAGGCATGGCGTGGTCGGCTCCCTCCGGCGCGGGTCAGGCCTGGGCGGGCCGCGGGCGCAGGCCAAGCAGCGCGCGCGCCTGCGCCGGGGTGGCGACCGGGCGGCCGAGTTCGCCCGCGATCCGCGCGATGCGGGCCACCAGTTGCGGATTGGCGGCGAGTTCGCCCTTGCGGTACCAGAGGTTGTCCTCCAGCCCGGTGCGGACGTGGCCGCCCATCGCCATCGCGGCCAGCCCGAGCGGAAGCTGGGCGCGACCGATGCCGCAGACGGACCAGTGAGCGCCCGGTGGGAGCATCTCCACCAGGTGCTGCAGTTGCTTGACGGTCGGCGGCGAGCCGCCGCGGACGCCGAGCACAAACTGGAACCAGTAGGGCGGCCTGAGCTTGCCGTCGTCGATCAGGCGCAGGGCGTTCCAGACGTGGCCGGGCTCGAAGCATTCGATCTCGGGCAGCACGCGGTGGGCGGTCATCCGGCTCGCGAGCTCGTCGAGGAATTGGGGCGAATTGACGAACACCCGCTCCCCGAAGTTGACCGAGCCGCAGTCGAAGGAGGCGATCTCGGGCGAGAGCGCGACTGGCGCCATCCGCTCCTCGTCGGTGGTGGTCCCGGCCCCGCCGCCCGTGGACATGTTGATGATGACGTCGCTGCCGGCGGCCTCGGCAAGGTCCCGCACCCGGGCGTAGCGGGCCGGGTCGCAGGTGACCCGCTCCTGCTCGTCGCGAACGTGAATGTGCACGATGGCGGCTCCGGCACGCCCGCACTCCACCGCGCAGGCGGCGATCTCCTCGGGCGTCACCGGGAGGTTGGGGTTCTGGGCCTTCGTCGGCCAGGAGCCGGTGGTGGCGGCGGAGATGATCAGGCCGTCAGCCGGAAACGCGGACGGATCGGACATTGCAGGGCAGGCCCCCGGTTTGTCGCTCGCGCCCGCAACCGGGCGGGATGATGGTACACGACAGGCCCCGGGGGGTGGGCCGCCGGGATTGGGTCGTAGGTCATGGGTCCGCCGCGCCGCGCCGGGGCCGCGAGGGCGGTATCCGCGCGGGCCGCCGCTCCCGTATGCTACCGGGCATGCCGGGGCTCCCGGCCGCGCGGCCCGGCCCGGCGAGGGGCTGCATCCCGCGGGCGGCAACCGGCGGAGCCCGATCCACGACGTGCGACGGACGACCGAAAGCCGACGACCGGCTTCTTGCGGAGGAAACACGATGGCGGCGACTTTCCCGGTGCGCGAGGGAACGATCCCGTTCAGGGGCTACGAGACCTGGTACCAGATCATCGGCGAGGGGGAGGAGCCCGGGAAACTGCCGCTGCTCTGCCTGCATGGAGGCCCCGGCGCCGCCCACGACTACCTGCAGTCGCTCGAGGCGATGGCCGCGACTGGCAGGCGCGTGATCTTCTACGATCAGATCGGTTGCGCCCGCTCCAGCATCCCGGTCTCGAAGCCCGAGATGTGGACGGTCGGGTTGTTCGTCGAGGAGGTGGACGCGGTGCGGGCGGCGCTCGGGCTGGACCGCGTCCATCTGCTCGGGCAGTCGTGGGGCGGGATGCTGGCGATGGAGTACGCGCTGACCCAGCCGCGGGGCGTGGCCAGCATGATCGTGGCCGACTCGCCGGCCAGCATGACGCAGTGGGTGTCGGAGGCGAACCGGCTCCGCGAGGAGTTGCCGCCCGAGGTGCAGGCCGCCCTGTTGAGGCACGAGGCCGCGGGAACCTACGACAACCCCGAGTACCTCTCGGCGATGCAGGTGTTCTACGACCGCCATGTCTGCCGGGTTGTGCCGAACCCGGACTACGTGACCCGCTCCTTCGAATTGCTCGGGCAGAATCCCGAGGTCTATCACACCATGAACGGGCCGAGCGAGTTCCACGTCATCGGGACGCTGAAGCACTGGGATATCGTCGGCCGCCTGCCCGAGATCACGATCCCGACGCTGGTCATCTCCGGCCGGCACGACGAGGCCACCCCGCTGATCGCCGGCACCGTGCACCAGGGCATCCCCGGCTCGGAGTGGGTGATCTTCGAGGAGAGCAGCCACATGCCGCACGTCGAGGAGCCCGAGGCGTGCATGGCGGTGCTCGGGGAGTTCATCGCCCGGCATGAGGGGTAGGGGCAGGGCTGCCCGTTCCTCCTCCGCCCCGCGCGAGCGGGGCGGAGGAGGCTATCCCACCTCTCCCGCGAAGTGGCAGGCGACGAAGTGGCCCGGCCCGGTTTCCCGCAGCACGGGAACCTCGGCCGCGCAACGGTCGGCGGCGAAGGGGCAGCGGGTGCGAAACCGGCAGCCGCTTGGCGGGTCGATCGGGCTCGGCGGGTCGCCCTGCAGGAGTTGGCGGGCGCGGCGGCGGCGCGGGTCCGGCGCCGGGGCGGCGGCCAGCAGCGCCTGCGTGTAGGGATGCTGCGGGTTGGCGTAGAGCGTGGCGGTGGGCGCCTGCTCGACGATCACCCCGAGGTACATCACCGCCACGGCGTCCGAGATGTGGCGGACCACCCCGAGATCGTGGCTGATGAACAGGTAGGAGAGGCCGCGTTCCTCCCGCAGGCGTTCCAGCAACTGCAGGATTTGCGCCTGCACGGAGACGTCGAGCGCGGAAACCGGCTCGTCGGCCACGATCAGCGAGGGGTTGACCGCCAGCGCCCGCGCGATGCCCACCCGTTGCCGCTGGCCGCCGGAGAGCTCGTTCGGGTAGCGGTTCGCCTGTCCGGCGGCCAGGCCAACCGTCCGCAACAGGTCGGCGGCGACATCGCCACGCTCCCCGCGCGGGGCGATGCCGTGGAAGGCGAGGCACTCCTCGAGGGTCTGCCCGACGGTCATGCGCGGGTTGAGCGAGGAATTGGGGTCCTGGAAGACGATTTGCAGGTCGCGGCGGCGGCGGCGCATGGCGGCCTGGTCGGCGGGATCGACTGGCCGGCCGTCCACGATCACCTCGCCGGAGGTCGGCGGTTGCAGGTAGAGCACGCAGCGGCCGGTGGTCGTCTTGCCGCAGCCGGATTCGCCGACGAGGGCGAGCGTCTCTCCGCGCCGGATCGTGAAGTCGATGCCATCCACGGCGCGCACGGCCCGGCCCGGCTCGCGCTTCAGGCGTGCGAGCAGGCCCTGCTTGAGCGGGTAGTGCTTGACGAGGTTGCGGACCGCGAGCAGCGGCGGCGCGTCGTCGGTCAGGTCGCTCATCGTCCCGCCTCCCGGTCGAGATCGCGCGCGAGGTGGGCCCAGTCGAACGCCTGGACGCCCGCGAAATGGCAGGCCGAGCGGTGGCCCGGCGCGATCTCCCGCAGCGCAGGCGCCTCGGTCCGGCAGCGGTCCTGCGCCCACGGGCAGCGCGGGTGGAACCGGCACCCGGAGGGTGGCCGCGCCATGTCCGGCGGCGCGCCGGGGATGGGCTGCGGCGCGGCGTCGGGGTCGTCGGCGCGGGGGATGGCGGCCATCAGCCCGGCGGGGTAGGGGTGGGCCGGGTGGTCGAAGAGGATGTCAACCGGGGCCTGTTCGACGATCTGCCCGGCGTACATCACGGCCACGCTGTCGCACATCTCGGCGACGACCCCGAGATCGTGGGTGATCAGCAGGACGCTCATCCCGGTCTCCTCCTGCAACTGGCGCAGGAGGGCGAGGATCTGGGCCTGGATGGTGACGTCCAGGGCGGTGGTCGGTTCGTCGGCGATCAGCAGGTCGGGGCGGGAGGACAGCGCCATGGCGATCATCACCCGCTGGCGCAAACCGCCGGAAAGCTGGTGGGGGTAGGCGTCGAACCGCTGCTCCGGGTTGGGAATGCCGACGGTGCGGAACAGGTCGATGACCTGCTGGCGGGCGCGCCCCCGGTCCGTGTGCTGGTGGCGCAGGATGGCCTCCGCGACCTGATCTCCCGCGGTGTAGAGCGGGTTGAGGAAGGTCATCGGATCCTGGAAGAGCATGGAGATGCGGCCGCCGCGCAGATCCTGCATCTCCCGCTCGGAGAGGGCCAGCAGGTCCTGCCCGCGGAATCGGATCTCGCCGCCGGCGTGGCGGCCGGGCGGCGACGGCACCAATCGCATCACCGAGCGGGCGGTGACGCTCTTGCCGGAACCGGACTCCCCGACGAGCCCGACGACCTCTCCCGGCGCGATGGTCAGGGTCACGCCGTCGACGGCGCGCACATCGCCGGCGCGGGTGGAGAACCAGATTTTCAGATCCTCGATGGCGAGGACCGGTTGCGCGGCGCCGGTCATCGCTGGGCCTGCCGGGGATCGAGCACATCGCGCAGGCCGTCGCCAAGCAGGTTGAACCCCAGCACGGCGAGGAGAATGGCGAACCCGGCGGAGACGGCCAGCCACGGCGAGGTGAGCAGCACCAGTTGGCCCTCGGAGAGCATGGTGCCCCAGTCGGCGGTGGGCGGCTGCACGCC